>DTXR01000043.1 GCA_012962365.1 Chromatiaceae bacterium
CGCGGATCGCCAGGGTCAGGGTTTGGGTACCACCCACGCCGCCCATGCTGGCGACGATGGGCATGAGCACAGCCAGGGCCACGATACGATCCAACGTACTTTCGAAGTGACCAATGACCCAGGACGCGAGAAAAGCGGTGAGTAGGTTGATACCCAGCCACAGGGCGCGGCGCTTGCTGCTTTCCATTACAGGCGCGAACATGTCCTCATCCTCGGACAGACCGGCGCTGCCCATGAAATGGTGCTCGCCTTCCTCGCGGATCAGATCCACCACGTCATCCACGGTGATCCGTCCCACCAGTTGTCCGTTGTCATTCACTACCGGTGCTGATAGCAGGTCGTATTGCTCGAAGCGTCGTGCCACATCGGCATCGCTGGTCATGGCATTGAAGGGCTGTACGCCCAGGCTCATGACTTCAGCAACGGTTTCCTGGGGATCATGGGTGACCAGATCAGCCAGACGCAGGGTGCCCAGGTATTTGTCCTCACGATTCGTGACGAACAGTTGGTCCGTATCCCGTGGAACGTTCTCACCGAGTTGACGCAGGTAGCGCAAAACCACATCCAGGGTCACTTCCGGGCGCACCGTCACCGTATCGGTGTTCATCAGGCCGCCGGCGGTGTCCTCCGGGTAGGAGAGCACCGTCTCCAGGCGGCGCCTGTCCTGTTCGCTGAGCGACTCCATGACCTCCTTGGTCACATCGGAGGGCAGTTCCTGGATGAAGTCCGCCAAGTCGTCCACGTCCATGTGTTCGGTGGCGGCGACGATGTCGTTCTGATCCATGTTCTGGATCAGTTCGTTCCTCACGTTCTCCGTGAGTTCCATGAGGGTTTCGCCGTCCTGTTCCGTATCCAGCAGATCCCAGAGAATCTGGCGCTGATTCAGGGGAAGCGCTTCCAGGACATGGGCAACCTCGGCTGGCTGAAGTTTCTTCAGCAGCTTGGCCGCTTCCCGCCAGGCGTCCTGATCTAGGTATTCCTGGATCTGTTCCAGACGGGAAACTTCGCTTTCGGTTGTTGCCGGGGTGGTCATGTCCGTGTTGAAAAGGTCTGCGCTTGTGGCGATAAATGCTTTTTAGTTTAGCAGTTTGAGTTTATTTATTCAGATTGGTTCGAGAGTGGGTTTGAGGTGGCCTGCAGAAGCCGTTGAATTCGTCGCTGCGATATACTATGAAGATCGATAAGGAAATAAACTGCAAATGACCGTTGATGGCACCAAAAGGAAAAAAGAGCAGCTCCTGTGCTTCGGGAGCGTGTTACTGCTTGTCCTGCTGTCCGGTTTCTCTGGCGCTTTCGCAAAGGAACTGTTGTTGCCCCTGGACGAGTTGCATGACCTTGCGAATAAGGGAAATGCCCAGGCGCAGTTTTCCCTGGGGGTGGCCTATGAATACGGTGAGGGGGTCGATAAATCACCACAGGAAGCAAGAAGCTGGTATTGCCGGGCGGCGTTTCAGGGACTGGAAGATGCCTGGTACAACCTTGGCTGGATGTATGTCAATGGCCATGGAGTTGCGTCTGACGACGATGTTGCCCGCTACTGGCTGGTCAAATCTGCGGCGGCTGGCAATGCCCAGGCGGGGCAGGTGCTGCGCATGATCGGCGGCAAGGTAAGTAAGAAAAACGGCTGCAATCATGTGGCCAACCTCTCCTGGCTGCAGCGGCGATGTGTTGATCGGGAATGTCGCGCCACCGTGAGAAAGGTTGAAGATCTGTCACGGGAATATGACCTGGATGCCAATCTGGTGCTGTCCATCATTCGCGTGGAATCCGGTTTCAACGCCCACGCTCGCTCACCCAAAGGTGCGTCCGGACTTATGCAGCTGATCCCTCAAACTGCCGTGCGTTTCGGTGTTCGCGACATCTGGGATGTGGAGCAGAACCTCCGGGGTGGCATGGCGTACCTGCGCTGGCTGCTGGCCTACTTCCGTGGTGATCTGGCCAAGGCGCTGGCGGGTTACAATGCCGGTGAGCAACGGGTGCTGCAATATGGTGGCGTGCCGCCCTATCAGGAAACCCGCGCCTATGTAAAACGGATCATTCGCTATTACGGCAAATCCTTTCATCGCTATGACCTTCGCTGGCTTGACGGTACCGAATCGCCGGCACAAGGCCTGGTCAGCGGCCGGGAAGCGGCCTCGCCTGCCGGTAAAGGCTGATATTCGACGAGGGCTTATTCGACGAGGGCTTGCGTGGCCGGTTCGAGATCTTCGTTTAACAGATTCTGCAGCAGTCCCGCCGTCTTTTTTTCCAGTTGGGAGATATTGAGACTGCGTATCAACTGCTTTGCTTCGGGTAGGGAGGCCGGATGCATACTCAGGCTCTTCAGCCCCATGCCCAGCAACAGGGGGATGTACTTGGGCGTGCCGGCCATTTCGCCGCACATGGCCACGGGCTTGCCGCAGGTGATGCCCGCCTGCACGACCTGCTGAATGAGCATGATGACCGCGGGGTGCAGGGCATCGTAGAGGTGGTTCACCGCATCGTCGGCGCGATCCACCGCCAATGTGTATTGGATGAGATCATTGGTGCCGATGGAGAGAAAGTCGAACAGCCGCGCGAAACTTTCCGCCGTCAGCGCGGCGGCGGGTGTTTCTATCATGGCGCCGATGGGAAGATCCGGGTCGATCGCCACATCCTGATCCCGCAGCGACTGACGTTCCTCGTCGATGATCTGCCGGGCTTGTCTGGCTTCCCACAGGTTGGTGAGCATGGGTAGCATTATGCGCACCTTACCCAAGGCGGAAACACGCAGGATGGCGCGTACCTGTATGCGGAAGATGTCGGTTTCCTTCAGGCAGAGGCGAATGGCGCGCAGGCCCAGGGCCGGGTTGGTGCAGGTCACAGGTTCAGGCTGATGCTCGCATTGTTTGTCGGCGCCCAGGTCCAGGGTGCGAATGGTCACCAGCCGTTTGCCCATGCCTTCCACTACCTGTTTGTAGGCCAGAAAATGTTCTTCTTCTGTGGGCAGTTCTTCCCGGTTCATGTACAGGAATTCGGTGCGGTACAGACCAACCCCGCAGCCGCCGCCTTCGATTGCGGGTTCCGTGTCTTCCGGCAGTTCTATGTTGGCCAGCAGCTCGATTTGCCGCCCGTCCAGTGACAGGGCCGGCATATCCCGAAGGTTATTCAGGGCGCGGCGGTGCGCCAGTTCCTGTTCCAGGCGTTGGCGGAAGAACAGCAGACAGGTGTTGTCGCAGTTGGCCAGCACGCTGCCGTGCCTGGCGTCGATCACCACCAGTTCCCCGGAATGAAGCTGATCAGTGGCGCCGTGGGCGCCCACCACGGCGGGAATGCCCAGGCTACGGGCCAAGATGGCGGTATGGGACATGGGGCTGCCAAAGTCTGTGATGAAGCCGGTAGCGCCGCGCTGATGCAGCATGATGGCATCGGCCGGGGTGAGGTCTTCGGAGACGATGATGTGTCCGGCGATATCGGCCGGGTCGCTGTTTCTGCCGCCCTGCAGGATTTTCAGGATGCGGTTGACCACGTGATCCAGATCGTCTTTGCGCGTGCGCAGGTAGGCGTCTTCCATGTCCTCGAAGACCCGAAGCAGCTGGTTGCGGCGCAGCTGCAGCGCCCATTCGGCGGAGCAGCCTTCCTCGCGGATGGTCTGGGTCGGCGCCTCTGAGATGGCCTTGTCCTGAAGCATGAGCAGATGGGTGTCGATGAATTCGAGGATGTCAGGAGGCGTGTCCGCTGGTATCTGTTTGCGGATTTCCCGCAACTGTCCGGCGGCTTCGGCGACAGCGTTGAAGAAGCGTTGGACTTCTTCCTCGATCCGATTTTGCGCCACCATGCCCGGTTCGGCCTGAATGCTGCCCCTGGAGAGCATCAGCACCTTGCCGATGGCGGTGCTGATGCTGGTATCGACACCGATGCCCTGAAGCGCCAGTGTCATTCTTCTTCTCCGAAGCCGTTTTGAATCAACGCGAGGATGGCCTGTAATGCCGCAGCTTCGTCGCTGCCATCGGTGAGGACGTTGATTTCCGTGCCTTTGCTGGCAGCGAGCATCATCACGCCCATGATGCTCTTGCCGTTGATGCGGTTGTCGCCTTTTTCCAGATAGACCTCGGCAGAGAATTTGCTGGCGGTGCTCACCAGCTTAGCTGCTGCCCGGGCATGCAGGCCGAGCCTGTTGGGGATGACGACCGGGGCAACCTTCATTCGGTAGCCTCCTCTCCCGCCCGGGAGATCTGTATGCCGCGTATGCCGCCTTCTGCAGCCTTGTGGGTCAATGCCTGGAGATCATCGCCGGGATAGTTGAATACCCGGATGAGCATGGGCAGGTTGAGGCCGGATACCACGTTGGCGGGCATTTCCCGCGTCAGTTGGCAGGCCATGTTGCTGGGTGTGGCGCCGAAAGCATCGGTGAGGATGAGAACGCCCCTGCCTTCATCGAGGCGTTTGGCGGCGTCCAGAACCTGTTGCTGCAGCTGCAGCGTGTCGCATTGCAACGGGATGTCCATGCAGGTTATCTGCAAGGGGCATGAGCCGACGAGCTTGCAGGCATTGTTCAGCAGCGTTTCGCCGATGCCGGGGTGGGTTACCAGAAGGACACCGATGCTCATGAGCTGTTTTCCTCGATGGCCTGCTGCTGACGCTGGATGAACAGCTCTGCTGCATCATAACCCTTGAGTTTGAGGATATGGTTTCGTACCGCAGTTTCCACCAGTATGGCCAGGTTGCGGCCAGGCGCCACGGGCACCGTGATTTCGGGAATGTCCACGCCCAGTACGCTGCGGTAGCGGCCTGCGCCGCGCAGGCGTTCCATGTCCGCGATCTCCTGCAGTTTCATGCGCTTGAGGTGCACGATCAGGTGCAGGTATTTGCTGCGTTTGGTGGCGCTGTCGCCGAACATGGCGGGAATGTTGAGGATACCCAGACCGCGCACTTCAAGAAACTCGCGCAGCAGGGGCGGGCAGCTGCCGCTGACGATGTCAGGTGCGATGCGGCGAAATTCCGTGACATCGTCCGCGATCAGTCGATGGCCGCGGATGATCAGTTCCAGGGCCAGCTCGCTCTTGCCCACGGCGGAATGGCCGGTGAGCAGCACCCCCATGCCCAGTACTTCGAGGAAAACGCCGTGCAGGTTGGTCTTTCTGGCGAAGAAGCGGGCGGAGTAATACTGCAGGTTGTCCAGCACCTGGGCATCTTTGAGCGAAGATGCCAGCAGGGGAACGTGGTGTTGGTTCGACAGTGTTTCCAGCGCCTTGAGGGGCTTTAGCCGGTTGCTCAGGATGATGGCGGCGGGTTCTGCGGCAAACAGGCGTTTCAGCGCTGCCCGCTGGTCTTCGGCATTCAGGCTGGTGAGGTATTTCTTTTCCTTGGGGCCGATGATCTGTACTGGACTGGGATGAATATAGTTCAGTGGGCCGGCAATGATGGGGTCTGATTTTTCGATGTCGACACCGAAGATGGTGTTTCCAGTTCCTTTTTCTCCGGCCAGCAGGCGCAGGCGCAGGCGCACCTGCAAGGTGTCCAGCAGATCCTTAACTGTGATCTGATGCTGCATCAGGCAGGGGTGGCGGACAAAGCAGGTGCGATACTTGCTCGGGGCTGGTGGCGTGGCGCACCTGTGTGCAAAGCTGGGGATTGTTGAACAGTTTGGCCAGTTCTGCCAGCAATTCCAGATGGGCTTCCGTCGCCTGTTCAGGCACCAGCAGGCCGAAGATCAGGTCTACGGGCTTGTTGTCCAGGGCGTCGAAATCGATCCCTTCATTCAATTGCAGGAAAGCGCCAGTGGGCTTGTTTATACCCTTGATTCTCGCATGGGGCAGGGCGATGCCATGATTCATGCCGGTGCTCCCCAGTCGCTCACGATCCAGCAGCTTTTCATAGATGGCTTCGGCTGGAGGAGCGTTGGTGCCGGCGGCCAGGAGGTCGGCTACTACTTCCAGCACCCGTTTCTTGCTCGAAGCGGTGTTGGACAGGCTGATCTGGTCCAGCTGCAACAAATCTTCAGGTAACATGATGTTTGACAGGTTCTGGGAATCTCCTGAGCCTGGGCTCAGGAGATTCCGGCGAGTCGGAAGGCTCGCAGCCCCGGCTGGCCGTAGCTGCAATCACCGGATTATTCCGGCATTTCGGCGGCCATGGCGACTTTGGCGCCATTACCGCGAGCCCGTTTCTGGATTTTTTCCTTGTGTTTGAGAATCTGCCGGTCAAGTTTGTCCACCAGGCCGTCGATAGCAGCATACATATCTTCTTCCCTGGCTTCGGCGAATACGTCTGCTCCGCTGACATGCACGGTGGCCTCTGCCTTTTGCATGTGTTTTTCCACGCTCAAGATGATGTGTACATTGGTGACATGATCAAAGTGGCGTTCGATGCGCTTGATTTTCTCTTCGGCATAGCTGCGCAGGGCGTCGGTGAGTTCTATATGATGACCGGTTACGCTCAGTTGCATAATGTTCTCCTTAATTAAACGAGACGTTTGCGTTCATTGGATGGCGGAATTGCCATTGCTTCTCTGTATTTGGCGACGGTGCGTCGCGCAATCTTGAAGCCGTCATTTGCCAACATGGTGGCGACCTTGTTGTCGGACAAGGGTTTCTTCGGGTTTTCTGCGAGGATGATCTTGCGGATGCAGGCACGAATGGCGACTGCTGATGCCTGATCCCCGCTGTCGGTATTTATGTGGCTGGAAAAGAAGTACTTGAATTCCAGTACGCCCTTGGGTGTGTGCATGTATTTGCCGGTGGTGATGCGTGAGATGGTGGATTCGTGCATTTCCACCGCCTCGGCCACGTCTTTCAGGATGAGGGGTTTCATCGCTTCCTCTCCCTGATCGAAGAATGCCTGCTGTACTTCCACGATACGGGTGGCGACCTTCAGCAGAGTCTGGTTGCGGCCCTGCAGGCTCTTGAGGAACCAGCGTGCTTCCTGCAGATGATCCTTGAGGATGGTGTTGTCGCTGCTGTTGTCTGCGCGTTTCACCAGGGAGGCGTACTCGGGGTTGACCCGCAGCCTGGGCATGGCCTGGGGATTCAGTGAAACGACCCAGCGTCCGTTCTTCTTCTCGACGAATACGTCCGGCTCGACGTAGCGGGTGTTGGCCGGGGAGATGCTGGAACCCGGGTGGGGATTGAGGGAGCGAATCAGGTCGAATACGGCCTGTACCTGTTCTGCGGTCAGCCGCAGCAGCTTGCGGATACGGGGCTCGTTGCCGCTGGTGAGCAGGTCGAAATGATCCTTTAGCAGCTTTTCCGCCCGGCGTTTCGTGTCCTCGTCCGCGGGCAGTTGTTCGAGTTGCAGCAGCAGGCACTCCTGGGGGTCGCGCGCGGCGATGCCGGGGGGGTCGAAGTGCTGGATGCGGTGCAGCACCGTGAGTACTTCTTCCATGCCCACTTCTTCATCATCCAGGTCGGCGATGATTTCCTCCAGGGGAGCGTGTAGATAACCGTCTGGAGAAATGCCGTCGATGAGCGCCGTGGCGATGGCGCGATCCTCCTCACTGAAAGGGGTGAGGTTGAGCTGCCAGTGCAGATAATCCTGCAGGGTTTCGGTGTGGCTTTCCCGGGCGAGGTAATCGGTTTGCTCTTCACTGCCGGCAGATTGGGTGCGGGTCGCCGGGATGTCATACTGGTCTTCCCAGTTGGTGTCTACCGGCAGTTCCTCGGGGATGGTCTCGGTGTTGTTCTGGATGTCCTGTTCCTCCGGCGCAACTTCCGTGGTTGCCTCGGGCTGCTTTTCTTCGGGCGCGGGTAGTTCTTCAGCCCTGTTATCTTCTTCCACCTCAAGCATGAGGTTGGACTCCAGTGCTTCCTGAATTTCCTGCTGGAGCTCCAGTGTCGAAAGCTGCAGCAGCTTTATCGCTTGCTGCAACTGCGGGGTCATGGTGAGATTCTGACCCAGACGGAGCTGAATGGAAGCTTTCATTAGTGGTTGGCGAGTCCTTTGTTTTGGTGTTTATCCATAGTTTAGCGCAAGCGGGGCTGTTTACCGAAATGCCAATGCTTGATACAGGTCAGATTTAGCCGAAATTCCGCTATGTATTGTTTCATTTTGGGCATTATCACCGCTATTACCTTGATTAATTAACGGTTTTTTTTGCTGTGTTTGATGGGGAATTCGGGTCACAGGTGGAAATGTTCGCCGAGATAGGTGCTGCGCACCTCTTCATGGGTCAGGATTTCTTCGGGTGTGCCCTGAGCCAGTACTGCGCCTTCGGAGACAATGTAGGCGCGCTGGCAGATGCCGAGCGTTTCTCGTACGTTGTGGTCTGTAATCAGTATGGCGATCCCGGTTTTTGCCAGGTTTTCAACGATTTGCTGTATGTCTGCGACAGAGATGGGATCCACGCCCGCGAAAGGTTCATCCAACAGTATGATGTTGGGACTGGAGGCCAGGCAACGGGCGATTTCCAAACGCCGGCGCTCACCCCCGGAAAGGCTGATGGCAAGATTTTTGCGCAATCGGGAAATGCCGAATTCGGCCAGCAGTTCGTCACAGCGTTCCTGCCTTTCCTTCTTGGGCAACCTGTTCTTGCCGAGTTCCAGTACCGAAAGAATATTCTCCTCGACACTCAGACGCCTGAAGATGGATGGTTCCTGGGCAAGATAGCCCAGCCCGTGACGGGCGCGCACATGCATGGGGCTGGAGGTCAGATTCCGTCCGCCCAGACCGATGATGCCCGCATCCACGGGGATCAGTCCCATGATCATGTAGAAGCAGGTGGTCTTGCCCGCGCCGTTGGGGCCGAGCAGCCCGACCACCTCGCCTTCGTCCACATGGAGATTGATGCCGTTCACCACGGCCTTGCCCTGGTATTTCTTTACCAGTCCTTCGGCACTGAGGAAGCTCATTGAGTATTGTTTGGGTGGATACGAACCCTGACGCGTTCCGAACCACTGGCGGCAGCACCGGCCTTGAGGCGCGCCTTGACCCGATCATAGACGATGCGGTCGCTGCGGAAGCTGTCGTCGTTTTGGGTGAGCACGGCGTCGCCGGTGAGGGTTAGCTCTTCGCTGTTGATGTCGTAAACGATCTTTCTGCCCTTTCCGCTGACCCAGGGTTTGTCCTTTTCCGGCTTTTGCCTGAAGGAAGCGGGCCTGCCTGTGGCGGTGAGTGTTCCGGGTTTCCTGTTCCTGTAGGTAATCACCACCATGTCGGCATGCAGTTCCATGGAGCCCTGCTTGATTTTCACCCGGCCGCGGTAGGTCGTGGTGGTGGTTTTCTGGTCGATATCGGCGCTGTCCGCTTCGATTTCCACAGGCGCATCCTTGTCCGATGGCAGCGCGAGAGCGGCAGGTCCGGCGACGGCCAGACCAAGCGGTATCAGGAAAGAAACGGTGCGGCATTTACTGAGCAACATAATGAGCCCTCGTCTGAGCCAGGAAGCGGATTTTGCCCGGGGCTTTCAGCCAGGCCTGCATACCCGTGGATTCTATCCAGTTTTCCCCGCTGGTAACAGTCACTGGCGCCTCTGTTTCGGCATATTCCTCCTGCGGATGGATGGTCAGGCCTGAAGTCAGCAGGTGCATGGCAGGATGGCGCTCGTCACCTTGCCAGTCGATGCTGGTTTTGCCCAGCAACAGCAGCCGGGACTGATCCCCGGAAAGCTCGCCCTTGTCGGCCCTGATCTTCCAGCCGGGTCGCTTTTCCTCGTACAGGGTATAGCGTGGTTGTTTGAGCAGGGCGATGCCTGAGACGCGAAAATGTGTCAGGTGCTCGGCATTCAGCACATGGGACAGGCTGCCTTCCGGATCAAACAGATGCAGATCCAGATCGTGAACGAAATAATCCTGGATCTGCTCCTCGTCTGCGGTTTCCTGTGCCGTGGCGGCGGGCTCCGGGCGCGAGGCCCACCAGGTGGCGCCCAGCGCCACGAGCAACATCAACAACAGCCAGATGCGCATTTATCCTGACTCAGGGTTCCAGGTAGCTTTCCAGGTGGGAATGCAGATTTCCCTGGGCTTCCATGATCAGCTCGCAGACCTCCCGTGCAGCCCCCTTGCCGCCGGCAGACGGGGTGATCCAGTGGGCGTGCTGCTTGGCGAAGGCATGGGCATCCTGTACGGCGATGGCCAAGCCCACGCGGCTCATCACAGGAAGATCCACCACGTCATCGCCCACATAGGCAATCTGGCTGTCGTCCAGATCGAGCCGGCTTCTCAGCTCGGCATAGGCCGGGCGCTTGTCGCGCTGGCCCTGATACAGATGTTGTATGCCCAGGCTGTGCATGCGGATCTCCACCACTTTGGATGTGCGGCCAGTGATGATGCCGATCTGCACCCCGGTCTGCTGCAGCATGGTCATGCCGTGACCATCCAGAGAGTTGAAAGCCTTGTATTCCTGCCCGTCGTCGCCGAGGTACAGGCTGCCGTCGGTAAGTACGCCGTCCACATCGAAGATGACCAGTTTGATCTGCGCCGCTTTTTCCAGAATATCCTGCATTTTCCGTTTCCTGTCAGACCACGCCTGCGCGAAGCAGATCGTGCATGTTGAGAGCGCCAATGAGATGTTTGTTATCGTCCACCACCAGCAAGCTGTTGATTTTGTTGTCTTCCATCAGTTTCAGGGCTTCCGCTGCCAGATGTTCCGGTTGTGAAGTGATACCGCCGCGGGTCATGACCTCAGTCACCGCCGTGCTGTGCAAATCCACGCCCCGATCCAGGGTGCGGCGCAGGTCGCCGTCGGTGAAAACGCCGCTGATTTTCTCGCTGGCATCTACCACTGCTGTCATGCCCAGGCCTTTCGCGGTCATCTCCATGAGAGCTTCGCTGATGGTGGCCTGCTCACGCACCCGGGGTATCCGCTCATCCTTGTGCATGATGTCGCCCACATGCA
>DTXR01000044.1 GCA_012962365.1 Chromatiaceae bacterium
CGCAGGGATGTGCCGAACAAACCTCTCCGAGAAAATTCCGGATCCTGGTGAAATATCCGAGCTAGCTTAAATTATGAACCATTTTTGCGCAGAGCGCCGAGGATTGCTGCAAAAGCAGGTCATTTCTCGCAGCACAGCTGTTTGCCAGGCTGCCGATTACACCTTCGATCGGCGTCCGGACTTCCGACCCCCTGAAAAAAGCAGGGGCAGCACATCATCATAAGTGGTGGCGAAATGCACCTTGATGCCCTTGCGGATGTATTCGGGAATCTGCTCCCAGTCACCCTGGTTGTCTGCGGGTAGGATCAGCTCCCGAATACCGACACGCCGTGCGGCAATGACCTTCTCCCGGATGCCGCCCACAGGGAATACCTCTCCGGTGAGGGTGAGTTCGCCGCTCATGGCGATCTTCCGCACCGGCTTGTTCAGCGCTAGAGAAAGTAGCGCCGAAGCCATGGTGATGCCGGCCGATGGGCCGTCCTTGGGCGTGGCGCCAGCCGGTACATGCAAGTGAATGAAGGAATTTTCGAAGAACTGGGGTTCGATACCGAACTGTTCTGCGTGACTGACGACAAAGCCATAGGCGATCTCCGCCGATTCCTTCATCACATCACCAAGCTGCCCGGTAAGCTTGAAGCCACGTACAAAACTGTGGGTATGCACTGCCTCAATGCTCAAGGTGGCGCCACCCATGGCCGTCCAGGCCAAGCCAGTGACCAGACCGGGGCCGGACAGCTTGCGCTCATCGGTGAACACTGGGGGGCCAAGGTAATCCTTGAGTTTGTCTTTGGTGATGTGGATGGGGGGGGTGGCTCCGCCAAGCATCTTCAGCACTGCCTTGCGCACAATTTTAGCCAGTTGCTTATCCAGACGGCGCACGCCGCTGTCCCGGGCATAGCCCTGAATGATCAGGCGCATCACCGCTGCATTTATCTTGATCTGGCCGCGTTTCAGGCCGGCGCTCTTGATTTGCTTGGGCAGCAGAAAGCGCCGGGCGATCTGCAGCTTGTCTTCAGCAATGTAGCCAGAGAGCTGGATCACTTCCATGCGATCCAGCAGGGGAGCGGGAATGGTATCCAACTGGTTGGCAGTGCAAATGAACAAGGTTTCGGACAGATCGAAACGTAAGTCCAGATAATGATCCAGAAACTCGGCATTCTGCTCCGGATCCAGCACTTCCAGCAGTGCGGAAGCCGGATCACCTTGGAAGCTGTTGCCGATCTTGTCGATCTCATCCAGCATGATCACCGGGTTCTGGGTGCCGGCGGTTTTCAGCGCCTGGATGAACTTGCCGGGCATGGCGCCCACATAGGTACGGCGGTGGCCCTTGATCTCCGCCTCGTCACGCATGCCGCCCAGGGAAAAGCGGTAGAACTTGCGGTTCATGGCTTCGGCTACGGACTTGCCGATAGATGTCTTGCCCACGCCGGGGGGGCCGACCAGCAGGATCATGGAGCCCTTGATCTCGCCACGCTGTATGCCCAGGGCAAGAAACTCCAGGATACGCTCCTTCACATCGTTCAGACCAAAATGATCGCGGTCCAGTACCTTCCGGGCATGGGCCAGATCCAGATTGTCGTCGGATTCGATGCCCCAAGGCAGCTGGGTGATCCAGTCCAGATAATTGCGGGTGACATTGTATTCCGCCGAGCTGGTGTCGAGGATGGACAGTTTGTCCAGCTCTTCTTCCACCCGCTCTTTTGCTTCTTCACTGAGCTCTAATTGCGCCATGCGCTCGCGGTATTTGTCGATGTCGGCGGTGCGGTCGTCCTTGGAAATGCCCAGTTCCTGCTGAATCACTTTCAGCTGCTCGCGCAGGAAGAATTCCCGCTGCTGCTTATCCATACGCTCTTCCACAGTGTCGCGGATCTTCTGCTGGGAACGTGCCAGATCCAGTTCCTTGCTGAGCAGCGCCAACACCTTTTCCATGCGTGGCAGCAGTTCCACGGTTTCCAGCACATCCTGCTGTTCCTGCTTGCTGGCGGAGGTCAGCCCGGTGGCAAAATCTGCCAGCAGGGAGGGGTTTTCTGGTCCGAAGCGGTCGAGGAAAAAGCGCAGCTCTTCCTGCAGCAGGGGGTTCAGCGGCAGCAGTTCCTTGATGGTGTTGACGATGGCCAGGGCATAGGCCTTGATATCCTTGGTCAGCTTGCCGGAAGGCTCGCGCAGATAGTCCACCCGGGCGATATACGGCGGGTTGGAGCTAATGTATTTCTCGATGCGAAAGCGCTGCAGACATTCCACCAGCACCTGCAACTGTCCATCCACCTCGTGTACCTTGTGAATACGGCCCACCGTACCCACCCGGTACATGGCCTTGGTGGTGGTCTTTTCCGCCTCGTCATCTGCGGTGAGCACCAAGCCGATGAGATCGGAATCGGATTCCCGGATCGCCTTGAGCGTGGGCGCCCAATATTGTGCATCCATGAGCAGGGGGACGCCCTGGCCGGGAAAAAACGGCCGGGCGGCGATGGGCAAAAGGTGGATGATATTGGGCAGCACTTCGTCTGCGCGGGCAAGCAATTGGCTTTCTTCGGTCATTTACTGTCCGGGTTATTTGGTTCCATGGGCTTTGCAACATGGGGGCAAAGGAAGGGAATACAAGGCGGGTACCTACGCTTTTGAAGGCGGGAAGCCTGTTGCTCTGTTCTGGAGGCGTCAATCTGGCAAATTTTGGGATCCAACACCCTGGTTCTTCACCGCCAGTCTGGTGGCAGAGTGTATGTTCAAGCACATGTGTTACTCAAGCAGGCAAAGTTTTCTACAGACAATTGCTCCGCCCTGACGGACGGATCGATGCCACAGCTTTGCATGGTCTCTTCTGATATGAGGCCTTTCAGCGTGTTGCGCAGAGTCTTGCGCCGTTGGGAGAAGGCCTGTGTTACCACCTTGGCGAACAGGACGGGGTTCTCAATAGGAAAGGGTGGTTTGTCGTGGGGAATCAGCCGTACGAATGCCGATTCCACCTTGGGCGCCGGCTGGAAAGCGCCGGGGCCGATGGGAAACAGCATTTGTACCTTGCAAACGGCCTGCAGCATCACGCTCAGGCGGCCATAGGTCTTACTGCCGGGGCCGGCCACCATACGTTCCACCACCTCTTTTTGCAGCATGAAGTGCATGTCCCGGATACATTGACGGTTCTCCAGCAGGTGAAACAACAAGGGCGTGGAGATGTTGTAGGGCAGATTGCCGATGATGCGCAGCTTTTCGCCACCGGAGGCAAGCTGGCAGAAATCGAACGCCAGGGCATCCGCAGAGTGCAGTTGAAATCCTGAACAGGAGGCGTACTTGCCGTCAAGCAACCTGACCAGATCCCTGTCCAGCTCCACGGCATCGAGTTTGTTGGCCAGCGCAAGCAACCGCCCGGTAATGGCACCCTGGCCGGGGCCGATTTCAACCAGGTGCTGTTCCGGTTGAGGCTGTATCGTCCGGACAATCCTGTCGATGACATTAGGGTCATGAAGGAAGTTCTGCCCGAATCGTTTACGTGCCTTGTGTGCCATGAGGGCATTGTACCCTTGAATTATCTCCATTGTAGTCTATTGCTATATAGAGGGGATTAATTAAGGAGAAAGAAAATGTCTGATTATTGTACCGATGTACTTATTCATATAGACGAAGCCTTGGATGATGCCAATATTCATGATATCGAGCGTGATATCAGCATGATCGACGGCGTTTACAGCGCTTGTGTGCATGAAAATGCGCGCCATCTGATGTTGGTGGACTATGATCCGGAAGATGTAGCGGCCCAGGATCTTCTCGGACAGGTGGAAAACCAGGGGCTGCATGCGGAGCTGATTGGTCTGTAGGCGGGACGCGCATTTGCAGATGTGGCAGGATTTGGCTGAAAGATATACAATTTCCAGCCGTTTTCATTTTATAGATGCAAATGCCCGGCAAGCTGTTCATAAAAACTTTCGGATGCCAGATGAACGAGTACGACTCCAGCAAGATGGA
>DTXR01000045.1 GCA_012962365.1 Chromatiaceae bacterium
GCTGGGACCGTCATTGGTCACCACCATGGTGTAAACCACCTGGTCACCGGCATTGACCGGATCCACGTTATCTGTCTTGCTGATACGCAGATCGGCGACGGCGCCAACCGTGGTTGGCTCGGTGGCCGTGTTGTTGTTCGGATCGGGATCTGGCACCCCGGAATCCACGCTTGCGGTATTGGTCAGCGTACCCGTAACCCCCTGATCAACCTGCACCGTGATGGTGTAGGAGACCGTGCCATTCACTGCCAGGTTACCCAGGGAACAGGTGACGACGCCATTAGGATCCTCTGCGCAACCACTGGTGGAAATCAGGGTCAGGCCTGCTGGCAGGGTATCTGTTACCACCACGTCGGGCGCCATGCTCGGGCCGGCATTCTGCACCTCTAGGGTGTAGGTGAAGGTATCACCCGCACCAACGGGATCGGCGCTGTCCACCTTGGTAATGCTCAGATCTGCATTTTCGATGGGCACTATTGTGGGATCCAGGGGATCCGGGGTAGACGGATCATTCGATGGAACCTGGGGCAGCTGATCGGAGTCTGCCAGCGCCTGGTTCACCAATTCGACAACGCCAGGCGTCAAGGGGTCTGGAATGACTACATCATATTCAATCGTCACCTGCCCTTGCACCGGAACCAACGGGAAGCTGACTTGTACAGCCGCATCCCCGGCGGTATTGCCAATGGCGATGACGCCACCGGGAGCAACCACGGAACCCGCCTGGAAATCACCATTGCTGTCCGGCACATCGTTGACCACCAGGTTGGTGGCATCGGCGAGGCCGGTATTGGTGATGGTAATGACATAATGAATGGTATCACCCGGTGTGTTGCTGCCAGAACCGTCTGCATCCACCGAGAGGGTGGCGGTTTTATCCACGACCAGCTGGGGCAGGCTCAGGGTGTCGCTGCCATCCACATCCGGCATTTCACGCTCATCCGGGTTCGCGCCAGGCAAGGTGGTGGTAACGGTATTGGTGGCCAGGTTAACCACTGTTGCCGGCGCCCCATGAGCCAGGGGATCGCTGAATACAAAGGTGATGGTTTCACCCGGTTCTA
>DTXR01000046.1 GCA_012962365.1 Chromatiaceae bacterium
AGCACCCTGTTGTCCATCAAGACCGGCGCCTGCCCGGAAGACTGCGGCTACTGCTCCCAAAGCGCCCGCAACGATACCAGCCTGGAGCGTGAACGCCTGCTGCCCATTGATGAGGTGTTGGCGTCGGCGGCTGTGGCGAAGGAAAAAGGCGCCACCCGTTTCTGCATGGGAGCCGCCTGGCGCAACCCCACAGACACCAACCTACAGAGAGTAGCGGACATGGTGAAGGCCGTGAAAGACATGGGCATGGAGACCTGCCTGACCCTGGGCATGCTTACGGCAGAGCAGGCGCGGAAGCTCAAGGGTGCGGGCCTGGATTACTACAACCACAATCTCGATACTTCCCCAGAGTTCTATGGTGAAGTCATCACCACCCGCACTTATGAAGATCGCCTGCAAACCCTGGATCATGTACGCAAGGCCGGGCTGAATGTCTGCTCCGGCGGCATTCTGGGCATGGGCGAGAGCCGTCGTGATCGCGCTTCCATGCTCTGCCAGTTGTCCAACCTGCCCAGCCATCCCGAATCCGTGCCCATCAATCTGCTGGTGCAGGTGGAAGGTACGCCCTTGTTTGGCGTGGATGAGCTGGATCCACTGGAATTTGTACGCACCGTGGCGGCAGCCCGCATCATGATGCCGAAATCCTATGTGCGTCTATCCGCAGGGCGTACGGAAATGAGCGATGAACTGCAGGCTCTGTGCTTCTTCGCCGGGGCCAATTCCCTATTCTATGGTGAGCGTCTGCTCACCACGGACAACCCGGAAACCGACCGCGACAAACAGCTGTTCGAACGCCTGGGGTTGTCTATGGAGCAGCATGTCGAGACCGAAAAGCCCCCCGAAGGCAGAGCTTGCCACCGCGTTTGATGAAAGACCTGCGTCCCCTGCTGGAACAGGCCAGACGGGATCATCTCTACCGCAGCCCCCGGGTGCTGGAATCTCCCCAGCAGCCCGAAGTGCGGGTGGATGGAAAGCCCATGCTCAGTTTCTGCAGCAACGATTATCTGGGTCTGGCCGCCGATGAGCGCGTCG
Source organism: Chromatiaceae bacterium (assembly GCA_012962365.1). GTDB lineage: Bacteria > Pseudomonadota > Gammaproteobacteria > Chromatiales > Chromatiaceae > Thiolapillus. Next base: position 1,033 of record DTXR01000046.1, read on the forward strand.
CCCGGGCCTTCAGGGCAGGCATAGACCGCTGGGGCAGCGGCAGCGGCGCCGCGCATCTCGTAACGGGCCACAGTCGTGCGCATCAACAACTGGAACAAGAGTTGGCCGAATTTACCGGGCGCGAGCGGGCGCTGCTGTTTTCCAGCGGTTACATGGCGAATCTGGCGGTGATCACTACCCTGCTGGGCCGAGGCGATACCGTGGTTCAGGATCGCCTCGATCATGCGTCCCTGGTCGATGGTGCCCGGCTGTCCGGCGCCCGTTTGCTGCGTTTCGCGCATGCAGACCTGGATGCGGCGAAAGCTCAGCTGGGTAAAGCCACTGGCGAAAAGCTGCTGGCCGTGGATGGCGTGTTCAGCATGGACGGTGATCTTGCCGATCTGCCTGCGCTTGCCGAATTGTGCCGAAAGCAGGATGCCTGGCTGATGGTGGATGATGCTCATGGCCTCGGCGTGCTGGGCGCCCATGGCGGCGGCAGCCTGGCGCACTGGCGGCTCGATGCGCAGCAGGCGCCCGTGCTCATGGGTACGTTGGGCAAGGCCTTCGGTACGGCGGGCGCTTTCGTGTCCGGCTCCGAAGCGTTGATCGAAACCCTTATCCAGAAAGCCAGAACCTATATCTTCACCACCGCGCTGCCGGCAGCGGTGGCCGAGGCGACGCGCGCCAGCCTGAAAATCATCCAGCAGGAAAGCTGGCGCCGGGAGCGGTTGGGGGAGCTGGTGGAGAAATTCAGGGAGGCTGCCATCGCGCTGGATTTCGAGCTGCCGCCTTCGCCTACGCCTATCCAGCCTCTGATCGCAGGCAGCGCCGCAACCGTCCTGAACTGGAGCAGTAAGTTGGCGGAACAGGGTATTCTGGTCACCGCGATTCGGCCGCCGACAGTACCCAAAGACACTGCCAGGTTGCGCATCACCTTCAGCGCCAGTCACACCGATGCGCAGCTACAGCGCCTGCTCAATGCGCTGGAGCGATTGCGCCCATGACGCTGTGGACACAAACTGGCGGCAGGGGCGATGATGTATTGCTCATTCACGGCTGGGGCATGAATGCCTCGGTGTGGCTGCCTCTGGCAAAGGAACTGCAAAAGGCGTACCGCGTTACGCTGATCGAACTGCCCGGTCACGGGGAATCTCCCTGGAACGACAGCACCGGCTTGGAAAGCTGGGCGGCGCAGGTGTTGGATGCCGCCCCGGAAGGAGCGATCTGGCTGGGCTGGTCCCTAGGCGGGCTGGTGATGCAGCAGGCGGCGGCGATGCAACCGCGAAAGCTGCGCGGGTTGGTGGGCTTGGCGACCTCGCCCTGTTTTGTGCAGCGCGATGGCTGGACCTGCGGTATCGCCCCTACGGTGCTGGAAAGCTTTGCCGAAGAGCTGATGGCGGATACCCGCAAGACTCTGCGCCGCTTCCTGGCGTTGCAGGTGCAGGGGGCGCCTGATGCAAAAGCTCTGCTTTCACGATTGCGCAGCAAGTTCGAAAGCCGCCCGCCTCCCCGGCCTGACGCCTTGCAGGCAGGCCTGGATATCCTGCTGCGCAGCGATCTGCGAATCCCGCTGGCGGAACCGGGTCTGCCCATGAGCTGGATTCTGGGTGAGCGGGATATGCTGGTGCCGGTTTGTCTGGCCGAGCAGCTGCCTGCATTTCAACCGGAAATGCCGTTGCAGGTGATCGAAGGCGCGGCGCATGCGCCTTTCCTTTCTCACCCTTCCCGGTGCATCGAGATATTGCAGGCGTTTGTACGGCATGTCTGAGATTCTCATCGACAAGGAACGGGCGCGCTGCGCCTTCGGCCGTTCCGCCGACAGCTACGACGATGCTGCGGTGCTGCAGCGGGAAGTCAGCAAACGCATGCTGGAACGTCTGGATCTGGTGACCCTGGAACCAAAAACCGTACTCGATCTGGGCTGCGGCACGGGGGAGCAGACGCAGCAGTTATTGCAACGCTATCCCAAAGCCGGCATTCATGCGCTGGACTTCGCCTTGCCCATGCTTCACCGCGCTCGCAAGAAAGGCCGCTGGCTGCGCCGGCCCCGCTGTGTCTGTGGCGACATGGAGCACCTGCCTCTGACGAACGACAGCGTCGACCTGATCTGTTCGAATCTTGCCTTTCAATGGGCCAGCGATCCCGTGCTGCTGTATCGCGAATGCCTGCGGGTGCTGCGCCCCAATGGCCTGCTCATGTTCACTACCTTCGGGCCGGACACGCTGCAGGAATTGCGCGCCGCCTGGGCGTCGGTGGATGACCATGCCCATGTCAGCCCTTTCATGGACATGCATGATCTGGGGGATATTTTGGTCAACAGCGGTTACGCCGCGCCGGTCATGGACGTGGAGCGTATCGTCCTGACCTATGGAAAAGTGGACGACCTGATGCGCGATCTGAAAAGTATTGGTGCTCACAATGCAACAAGCGGCCGCCAACGGGGATTGACGGGCAAGGCCAGGATGCAGGCGATGCGTGAGGCTTACGAGTGCTTTCGCTGTGATGGTGTGTTGCCGGCCACGTATGAAGTGGTGTACGGCCATGCCTGGGCACCGCAGAAGGCGTCCCGTGCGAGTGAAGTGACGGTTCCCCTAAACATGCTCAACAAGGGGGCAGACTGAGGTAGGTGGCGATGGTTTCGGCGCTGACCTGATCCAGTCGCGGGATGCGGCCAAGCAGCGGCGCCTTGATACGCTGTTTCAGCGTCTGGATGTTGTCCTCCGCCAGAGCCATGTTGGCGTCCACATGATTGGCTATCCAGCCCAGCAGAGGCTGTCCGCTGCAAAGTATCGCTTCCACGCTGAGCAGTGCATGGTTTATGCATCCCAGACGCAGACCCACCACCAGCACGACGGGCAGTTCCAGCCGTTGACACAGATCAGCCATGTCGTGCTCGCTGTTCAGCGGCACCTTCCAGCCACCCGCGCCTTCCACGACAACAGCTTCGTGAGACGCGCTCAGCTGATCATACTGCTGCCTGATGATGTCCAGATCGATGTGCTGGTCAGCCATTTTTGCGGCAAGGTGGGGTGCGACCGCAGGCTCATAACAATAGGGGTTGACCGCTGAATAGGACAGGGGCGGGTTGCTCAGTCCCTGAATCGCCAGCGCATCCGGGTTGAGCAGCCCTTCATGGGTAAGCAGCGCGCCTGCGGCCACGGGCTTCATTCCTGCGGTTTTCAGGCCGCGTTCCAGGCACAGTTGCATGAACCCCAGGGTGACCAGGGTTTTGCCACAGTCGGTGTCTGTGCCGGTGATGAAATAATGCATGCCTGGAGTCCTGTATCGAAGGCAAAAAAAAGCCCGGAGGTTTGATTCCAGGCTATTTTCGGGGGGTTGTCAACAGTAACTTATTATTTATGCGGCTATTTTCTCCTGAAGCTTGTTCATGGCGGCTTTTTCGATCTGACGGATACGCTCGGCGGAAACAGCGTACTCGTCGGCCAGTTCATGCAGGGTGGCTTTCTTTTCAGACAGCCAGCGGCGGCGCAGAATATCCTGACTGCGCTCGTCCAGTTCTTCCATCGCGGCGTACAGGCGCTCGTTTTCATCCCGTTCGCTGTCTTCGGCCTCGACAATGCTTTCCGGCTCCATGCGCGTGTCCGGCAGATAACTGACCGGGGCCACGTGATCGTCCTCGGTATCTGCGTCCATGGGGTCGAAAGCCATGTCATAGTTGTTCAGGCGGGCTTCCATGTTGCGTACTTCGTCGGGCTTCACGCCCAGGTCGGAAGCCACATCCTGCACTTCCTGCTCGGTGAACCAGCCCAGGCGCTTCTTGCTGGAGCGCAGGTTGAAGAACAGCTTGCGCTGCGCCTTGGTGGTGGCGATCTTGACGATGCGCCAGTTACGCAGGATGAACTCGTGTATCTCGGCCTTGATCCAGTGCACGGCAAAGGAAGCCAGCCGCACACCGACGTCCGGATCGAAGCGGCGTACCGCCTTCATCAATCCGACGGTACCTTCTTGCACCAGATCCGGCTGAGGCAGACCATAACCGCTGTACTGGCGCGCGATGCGCACGACGAAGCGCAAATGGCTCATTATCAACTGTCTGGCGGCTTCCAGATCCTGCTTTTCACGCCAACGTACAGCAAGGTCATGCTCCTCCTGCTGGCTGAGCATGGGCAGTTGAAAGGCGGCACTCACATAGGATTCCATGCTGCCTGTCGGTATGCTTGTCGCAACAAGTTGTTTTTTATTCATTTCTGTTACCCCGTGAATTCTTTATCTCATATATATTAGGTTAGCATTCGCCTGGTTCCTTGACCAGAAAAATTAGCACTCGAAAGGTAAGAGTGCTAACAGCGGCAATAGTTCCGGGGTTATGTGGGTATAAGCTATATTTTGTGAATCAGTCTGGCTCCATCTCGCCCAGATGCTGATGCACGGCGATCCACGCCCCCAGAATGCCTAACAGCATACTGATGCTGA
>DTXR01000047.1 GCA_012962365.1 Chromatiaceae bacterium
CACCACCAGCGGCATCTGGCCCATGGCGTGGGTCGCGCAGCTCAGGCAGGGATCATAGGCGCGAATCCCCACCTCGATGGCATTCATCATGCCTTCGGTGATCTCCGCCTGCCCGCCCAGGTATTCCTCGGCCACCGAGCGCACGGTACGGTTCATGACCGTATTGTTCTGGGTGGTGGCGACAACCAGATTGGCAAAGGTGACGGCGCCTTCCTCATCTGCGCGATAATGGTGCAGCAGCGTGCCCCGTGGCGCTTCGACCACACCCACGCCTTCGCCGGTCCAGGCGTTCTCCGGTGGCTGCAAAACCAGTTGCTCCCCTTGTAGATCCGGATCGTTCAGCAGCACCTTGATCAACTCGGCGGAGTGGAGGATCTCGATGGCCCGCGCCCAATTGGTATGCAAGGTCATGTCGTTGGCCCGACCATGGGTGTAGTCGTGGAAGCGCTCCAGCGCCGCCTGCGCCAATGGCGTGGAATCCCCATAGCTTTTGGTGACATTCAACCGCGCCAGCGGACCCACCCGAATTGCGCCGGCCTCCCGTCCCAGCTTTTTGAGGTAGGGGAATTTCATGTAAGTCCACTCCTCGGCGGCTTCGACGAAGTGGTCGAGGTAGTCGTGGTAATCCAGTTCAGCCACCAGCTCCTTGTTACGGTCCACGATGCGCAACCGGCCGTGGTAGTAATCCACATTGCCGTCGTCATCCACCAGCGACATGTTGAGGGCGGGCACTTCGGCAAACCCATCGACTTCCCTGCGGTGTTTTTCATGGAAATCATAGAAGATCTGCAAGCCTTCCAGAGCATAGTCGATCACTTGATCCACGGAAAGCAACCCCTCTTCGCCTTTGAGCAGACGGTCCCGCTCCTCGGCACTGATGTTTTTGTTGACCCCTCCGGGAACTGAGGCGATGCCGTGCATGCGCTTGCCAAACACGGTCTTTATCACTTCCTGGCCCCATTTGCGCAGCGCCACCACTCTTTTGACCAGCTCCGGGTTGGCCTCCACCAGGCCCAGCACATTGCGCTGCTCCGGCGGGGCATCCATGCCGAACAGCATTTCCGGAACGATCAGATAAAAATAGGCGGTGGCATGGGATTGAAGTTGCTGCCCATAGTGCCCCAGTCGGCGCACCTTCTCCGCGGTTGGCAGCATAGCCACTCCACTGCTGTAACCAACACCGACGATATCGTCCAACGCCTTGGCACCACACAGATGATGACTGACAAAACAGATACCGCAGATGCGTTGCAAAAACATCGGTGCTTCCCAGTAGGGGTGCCCCTGAACGAATTTTTCGAATCCGCGAAACTCCACGACATGCAGCTTGGCATCGGTCACGCGATGGTTGTCATCCAGATGAATCGTGACCTTGCCATGCCCTTCAATGCGGGTCACGGGGTCGATGACCAGTTTTCTGCTCATTTTCAGTATTCCCGTCTAATCGTATCGGTTGATGGCTTTGGGA
>DTXR01000048.1 GCA_012962365.1 Chromatiaceae bacterium
GCTTTGGCCGCATTTCCCGCTACTATGCGCCGGGCGGGCCGGGGGTGCGCACGGATACTGCGATCTACACGGGTTACACCATTCCGCCGTATTTTGATTCGATGATCGCCAAGGTCATCGTCTGGGCGCTGACCTGGGAAGACGCCATCAGCCGGGGCGAGCGTACACTCAAGGATATGGAGGTGCACGGCATACGCACCACCAAGCTTTATTACGAAGAGATTCTGCGCCATCCCGAGTTTCGAGCCGCCAACTTCACCACGTCTTTCGTGGAAGACCATCCCGAACTCACCGAATATACAGAGAAACAGTGCAAGAGTGACGTCGCCGCAGCCATTGCTGTGGCGGTCGCCGCTCATGCCGGTTTGTAGCAGGTATACCCATGTCAAAGATACAGATTACCGATGTCATTCTCCGTGACGCCCACCAGTCACTTATCGCCACCCGCATGCGTACCGAGGACATGCTGCCCATCTGCGATAAGCTGGACAAGGTGGGCTACTGGTCCCTGGAGTGTTGGGGGGGAGCCACCTATGATGCCTGTTTGCGCTTCCTCAAGGAAGATCCGTGGGAGCGCCTGCGGAAACTGCGCCAGGCGCTACCCAACACACGGTTGCAGATGCTGCTGCGGGGACAGAACCTGCTGGGGTATCGCCATTATGCTGACGATGTGGTCAGGGCCTTCGTGCAAAAGGCGGCGGAGCAGGGCATGGACGTGTTCCGCATCTTCGATGCCCTGAACGATATCCGCAACCTGCGTACCGCTGTGGAAGCCACAAAGGAAGCGGGCAAACATGCCCAGGGCACCATTTGTTATACCGTCAGCCCGGTGCATGGCACCGCAGGCTTCGTGAAAATGGCGAAAGGCCTGGAGAAGATGGGCTGTGACAGCCTGTGCATCAAGGACATGGCGGGCCTGTTGACGCCCTTCGCCACCGAGGAGTTGGTCAAGGCCATCAAGGATGCCGTGGATCTGCCGTTGCAGCTGCATTCTCATGCCACCTCCGGTCTGGCGGAAATGTGTCATCTGAAAGCTATCGAGAGCGGCTGTGACCGAGTGGATACGGCCATTTCATCTTGGGCTGGCGGTACCAGTCATCCGCCCACGGAATCCCTGGTGGCGGGTTTGAGGAACTCTCCCTACGATTCCGGTCTGAACCTGGAACTGCTCCAGGAAATCGGCATGTACTTCTACGAAGTGCGCAAGAAATATCATCAATTCGAAAGCGAATTCACCGGCGTCGACACCCGGGTGCAGGTAAATCAAATTCCCGGCGGCATGATTTCAAATCTGGCCAATCAGCTGAAAGAACAGAATGCGCTGGGGCGCATGACCGAAGTGATGGAAGAAATCCCACGCGTTCGCAAGGATTTGGGCTATCCACCCTTGGTTACGCCCACGTCGCAGATCGTCGGCACCCAGGCGGTGCTCAATGTGCTAACCGGCGAGCGTTACGAGACCATCACGAACGAAGTCAAGCTCTATCTGCAGGGTGGCTATGGACAGGCGCCGGGGAGGGTCGATGAGAAGCTGCGCCGCAAGGCGGTGGGTGATCAGGATGTAATCGAGGCGCGACCGGCGGATCTGCTGTCTCCTGAGCTGGATAATCTGCGCAAGGAGATCGGTGAGCTGGGAAAATCCGATGAAGATGTGCTGTCCTACGCCATGTTTCCCGAGATTGGCCGACAGTTTCTGGAGCAGCGGGAAGCCGGCAATCTGCAACCGGAACCCCTGGAACCTCCACAGGGGGATGGCCCCCAGGAGAATGCGCCCACGGAGTTCAATATCGTGCTGCACGGTGAGACCTACCATATCAAGATGACAGGCGCCGGTCACAAGGGCCAGCCGGAAAGGCATTTCTACATGATCGTGGATGGCGTTCCGGAAGAAGCTGTGGTGGAGACGCTGGACGAAATCGTGCTCACCGGCGGCGCCGAAGGCGCTGTACAGGGTGCGATCGACGGTCGTCGCCCGAAGGCAACCAAAGAGGGGCATGTTACCACTTCCATGCCGGGTACTATCGTGGATGTGCTGGTCAAGGAAGGTGATTCCATCCAAGCGGGAGAGCCGGTTCTGATCACCGAAGCGATGAAAATGGAAACCGAGGTGCAGGCACCCATCAGTGGCAAGATTGCCGGTGTGTTCGTGCACAAAGGCGACGCTGTGAATCCGGAAGAGGCTCTTGTCGAAATCGAACCCTGAAGGTGTGCGCATTGGCCTTGCGCTGGGTGGCGGCGCCGCCCGCGGCTGGTCGCATATTGGTATCATCCATGCTCTGGAGGAGTTGGGTCTACGTCCGGCGGTGATTACCGGCTGTTCCATTGGCGCTATTGTGGGCGCGGCCCAAGCCGCCGGGAACCTGAAAGGTTTAGAAGAATGGGTGCGTTCCCTGCGGCGGCGTGATGTCGCGGCTTTTTTCGATATCGGCTGGGGAATGAAAGGTTTTATCGATTCTCCAAGGCTTAGAGATTTCCTCCACGAACATGTGGTGAACAGGGAAGCTGTTATCGAGGATATGGGCAGTGCCTATGGCAACGTCGCTACCGATCTGGGCAACGGGCGGGAAATCTGGTTTACCGAGGGAAATGTTTTGTCCTCTGTAATGGCGTCCATCGCCTTGCCGGGATTGTTTGCCCCCGTGCGTTTCAACGACCGCTGGCTGGTGGATGGCGGTTTGGTCAATCCTGTTCCTGTATCTCTTTGCCATGCATTGGGGGCCGATGTAGTCATCGCGGTTAACCTCAATGCGGATATTCTGGGCAAGCATTTGTCCTCGCGTAAGGCGGATCTGGCGTCAGAAAGCGGAACACTGGATGGTATATTGAGCACCATCAAGAGTTATTCTTCCAATCTGATTCCGGGAAATCAAGGCGATACTCCGCCGGGTATGTTCGATGTGCTGGCCAGTTCCATCAATATCACCCAGGATCGGATCACCCGCAGCCGTATGGCAGGTGATCCCCCCGATATTTTGCTGGAACCCCGATTGGCACAGATCGGTCTGCTCGAATTCCACCGGGCGGACGAAGCAATTTCGGAAGGGGAGAATTGTGTCAGGCGCATGCGGCCGATGATCGAGCACACCATGGAAAACGTGGCGAGGCTGTTCGGGAAACTATGATTTGCCTGGGGAACACGCAGAAGCCGCCCCAAAACGTTCTGCAACAGGATAGATCTATAGTATAAAAGTAATCGAAACAAGGTGTTGATCACCGACGTTCAATGGAATTCGGGGCGCCGGAGCCTTCAAGGGAAAAGTAGGGAATGCAAACTGATTTGAGCGCAAATTTGGATGGAAATGCCCGCTCGAGTGGGAACTTGGATCAACGGGTAAGACAGGAGCAGTACAGATTGCTGGCCAGTCATCTGCCCGTCGTGTTGCCCGGGAGCCTGCTGATTGCGGTTCTTTTGGTGTGGGGATTCTGGGATAGCGCTGATCAAACCGCCTCGCTCATCTGGCTGGGTATTCTGCTTGCCGTCATTTCTGCCCGCCTGGGTTTTTCCGGCTATTTCTCCCGCCAGCCGGAAAATGCAGCTCGGGACAGGACATTGAGGAATGCCCTGCTCATCGGTTCGTTCGTTTCCGGATGTGTATGGGGGAGCGCCGGCATCCTGTTCTTCGATCCGGAAAATGCCTACGGCTTTGCGCTTCTGGTCATTGTGTTAGGTGGTCTGGTGGCGGGCTCCCTGGGCGCACATTCCTACTATCTTCCAAATTTTGTGTTGTTCGCCGTGCCGGAATTTTCACCCCTAATGGGCGAATTATTCCTGCTGGGCAGTGAATTCTATCTGATGACCGGGGTTATGATGGCATTGTTCCTGATGCTGAATCTGTTCTATGCCAAAAAATATGCGGACATGACCGAGCACTCTATACGTCTGCAATTTGTAAATGATGCCTTGTTGGAGCAGCTCAGGGCATCCAATCGGGAGTTGCACAAGTATTCCTACACGGATTCACTGACGGGTATCGGCAACCGGCGCCAGTTCGATCTGGATTTCGAGCAGACCTGGCAGGTGGCTGTCGCTACACAAGTGCCGGTTTGTCTGATCCTCATGGATGTAGACCACTTCAAGGAATACAACGATACCTATGGGCACCCTCAGGGAGATGAGGTACTCAAAGGCCTGGCGCTGGTACTGCTGAAAGTATGCGAGGAATACAAGGTCAGGGGCAGGCCTATGCGCATCGGTGGTGAGGAGTTTGCGCTGCTGCTGAAGGGTGACCTGGAACTGGCTTCCAGTACCGCCGAGACAATACGCGAAGCTGTGGGCAACATCAAGATCGATTCACACCGGGGGCGGGCCGTTACCGTCAGTTTGGGTTTGGCCATGGCCCACCCGGCCGATGGGGACGTACGTGAAACCTTGTTCGATGCCGCAGACAAGGCGCTCTACAAGGCGAAAACCGCAGGACGTAACCGTGTGATCGCGGCCTGACAGACCAGGTCGAGAAAACGTGGCTAAACACGAGCAAATCAGTCATAATCCACCGCTTACCCGGGCAACTGCCTGGGATCATAAACCCGGATCCGGAGATTCGGGAAAAGTTTATGGCGGCCGTATCGGTCCCCTCGCAACACTTAGCCGTGAACCCGGTCAGGCCCGGAAGGGAGCAGCCGCAGCGGTGACAGTGTGTGCCGGGGTGTGGCTGGTACGGTTGCCACCATTATTTGTGCTTCATTTATGTCCTATCAGGTATTAGCGCGCAAATGGCGACCCAAGGCCTTTGAAGAAATGGTCGGGCAGGAGCATGTGGTGCGTGCCCTGAGCAATGCCCTGGACAACGATCGCCTGCACCATGCCTATCTGTTTACCGGCACCCGGGGAGTGGGCAAGACCACCCTGGCGCGCATCCTGGCAAAATCCCTGAACTGCGAGAAGGGCGTCAGCTCGACCCCCTGCGGTGAATGCAGCATCTGTCAGGAAGTGGATGACGGCCGCTTCGCCGATCTGCTGGAAGTCGATGCTGCATCCCGCACCAAGGTTGATCAGACCCTGGAACTGCTGGAGAACGTACCTTTTGCGCCCATCCGCGGCCGTTACAAGGTGTACCTTATCGACGAGGTGCACATGTTTTCGAATTCCAGCTTCAATGCACTTCTGAAGACACTGGAAGAGCCGCCACCCCATGTGAAATTCCTGCTGGCTACCACAGATCCCCAGAAAGTACCGGTGACCGTGTTGTCCCGCTGTCTGCAGATGAATCTCAAACGCCTGCCCGTGGATAAGATTCGGGGGCAGTTTGAACATGTTCTCAAGGCGGAAGCTGTGGAAGCCGAAGCCGCAGCCCTCGATCTTCTGGCCAGAGTGGCTGACGGCAGCATGCGTGATGGGCTCAGCATTCTCGACCAGGCCATTGCCTTTGGCGGTGGCCAGGTCAGGGAGGAAGAAGTCAAGGCCATGCTGGGCGTGGTGGCCCAGGACAGGTTGCCGCAGCTGTTGCGAGCCGTGATTGACGATGATGCCGGTGCCGTACTCGAAAAGATCGCACATGCGGCACAACAATCGCCGGATTTTTCCGCCCTGTTGAAAGACTTGTTGCTGCTGCTGCATCGTATCGCCCTGTACCAGGCGTCTCCAGAAGCTGCTGATGCCAATTGGGGTGACCTCCAGGCTGTGCAGGAATTGGCCGGTCTGATGAATGCGGAGGATGTACAGCTCTTCTACGAGCTTGCTTTGCGGGGCCAGAGAGACCTTTACCTCGCTCCGGATCCGCGTAGCGGGTTCGAGATGATTTTGCTGCGTATGTTGGCC
>DTXR01000049.1 GCA_012962365.1 Chromatiaceae bacterium
AGTTAATCAGAGCTTCCCTATGAACCTACGGATTCAGGATGGGTGCCGGGGAGATGATGGTTTCTTAAGAACTCCGTGCGAGTCCATTGGTGTCAGCTCATGCAACGATATGGTAACCAGAGTCCACGTACAGCACGTCACCCGTGATGCCAGAGGCCAGATCCGAGCACAGGAAAGCTGCGGCATTACCCACTTCATCGATTGTCACATTGCGGCGTAAAGGTGTTTTCTTTGCCGCTTCTGCCAGCATGGAGCGGAAATCGCTGATGCCGGAAGCAGCCAGGGTGCGGATGGGGCCCGCAGAAACGGCATTGACGCGCACGCCGTCCGGTCCCATGGAATCCGCCAGGTATCTTGTGGTTGCTTCCAGCGCGGCCTTGGCCACGCCCATGACATTGTAGTTCGGTACAGTGCGCACGGCACCCAGGTAGGTCATGGTCACCAGAGCGGCATTGCGCCCTTCCATCATTGATCTGCCGGCTTTTGCCAAGGCGGCAAAACTGTAGGCGCTGATGTCGTGGGCCATGTTGAAACCCTCGCGGGTTACCGCTTCCACGAAGCTGCCTTCAAGTTGATCTCTTGGAGCAAAGCCAATGGAATGCACCAGCCCGTCCAGACCGTCCCAGTGGCTGGAAAGGGAGGTGAACAGTGCGTCGATGTCTTCATCCCTGCTCACGTCCAGTGGCAGAACGATGTCGGAATCGAATTCGGCGGCAAATTTTTCCACCCGCCCCTGAAGCTTGTCATTCTGGTAGGTAAAAGCCAGTTCGGCCCCCTCACGGTGCATGGCCCTGGCGGTGCCATAGGCGATGGAACGATTGCTGGCAATGCCGGTGATGAGTATTTTCTTGTCTTTCAGGAAGCCCATGTTTTTGTTTATCCGAATGTTCTGTAAACCTGCATTGTACAAAAGGGTGCTGTTTTCTACTATGGATTCTTTGTGGGGAGTGATTCGGAATGGTGGCAGCTGACCCAGTGTCCTTCGCTTATCTCTCTGGCTGATGGCGGCTCTGATGCACACAGTTCCGTCGCCTTGGGGCAGCGGGTACGAAAGCTGCATCCGCTGGGGGGTGCTAATGGTGAAGGGAGGTCGCCTGGCAGGGGCGTGAAGTCTTTGTTTCTTTCAATCATCGGATCGGGGATGGGGATGGCATCGATCAGCGCGCAGGTGTATGGGTGCCTGGGGTTGCGAAAGAGTTCGTCTCTGCTGGCGGTTTCCACCATTTTCCCCAGATACATGACCATGACGCGGTGGCTGATCTGCTTTACCACGCTCAGGTCGTGGGCGATGAAGAGCATGGACAGGTTCATCTCTTCCTGCAGATCCATGAGTAGGTTGATGATTTGTGCCTGTATGGATACGTCCAGGGCGCTCACCGGTTCGTCGCAGATAAGCAGTTTCGGCTGCAGGATCAGTGCACGAG
>DTXR01000050.1 GCA_012962365.1 Chromatiaceae bacterium
GGAACAATTGCCCTGTTGCACGACTGATGCCAGAGGAGAGAGGCAGGGGGATCCGCTGAATCTGGTGTTGGTGGGCAACGCATCGGATGTTCACTATGCACTGGCACGAAGAGGCTGGCATTCGGTGGAAAAGAACTATCTGCAATCGGCTGAAAAAACGGTTAACTCTTTCCTGTTTGGAGATCAATACCGTTATTCACCTGTAAGCCCGCTGTATGCTTTCGGTCGAAAACAGGACTATGCGGTGCAGAAAGCGCGCGCAAACATCACCCGGCGAAATCACCTGCGTCTGTGGCTGACGCCCTGGACTGTGGAGGGAAAGCCTGTCTGGGTCGGGCAGGTGAGCAGGGATATTGGGGTACACATGACGTCTCAATCCCCCATTTTTTTCACCCACAAGATCGATCCTGATGTAGACGAAGACCGAAACTATCTGATAGAAGATCTGATTCTTACCGAGCAGGTAGAGTGGATAGGTTATGTAGCCGGCCTGGGTAACTCATCTGCGCAGCATCCGCAAACCAATTTGACCGGTGATCCCTATTTCACAGATGGTTTGCGTGCGGTGATCTTCCTGGGGTCACATGAGGATGCAGTCCTTCTTCAACCGGAACACCGGCTTCAGTTTCTCGATTGGGATCACACCGCCAATACTGTTGAATCGAGACACATCGACAAAGGTCGCTGAGAATGCTGCTCAAATTCATCGTGGCGTCGTTGTTGCTGGGATTTCTGCTCGGCGGCTGTGGAGGACAAACCACACAACCGGCAACCGGCAGTGAACGGGAGGTGGTGGTGCTGCTGCATGGTCTGGGACGCAGTACGCAGGCCATGCGTTATCTCCAGTATCGACTGGAGAATGCAGGCTACGAGGTTTTCAATATTGGTTATCCCTCCACCCGTCTGACGTCGGATGACATTGTTCATCTGCTGCAGGACAGGGTGCGCATCTGTTGTGCCCACAGTCAGAAAGTGCATTTTGTCGGCCATTCTCTTGGTGGTCTCATGGTGCGGGCGCTGCTGGGTGAAAAACGGGAAGTGAATCTGGGGCGGGTGGTCGTACTGGGAACCCCCAATCAGGGAACACAGCTTGTGGACTGGCTGACAGGCAATCGGCTGTTCAACGTGCTGGCGGGCCCGACGGCACTGCATCTGGGGACTGGTGAGGATGCTTTTCCCCGTGGACTGCCGGAGCCTGATTATGATCTGGGTGTTATTGCAGGAGACCGCAGCATCAACCCCATTGGCTCCTGGGTGCTCAGTGGGCCAGATGACGGTATTGTTTCAGTGGAAAGCACTAGGATTCCCGGCATGAAGGATTTCATGCTCACCTCAGCCGGGCATGTCCTCATGCGTTACAGTGATGAAGTGGCTGATGCAGTGATCCATTTTCTGCGAACTGGAAGTTTTTCGGAAACGACCGGGTCTGTTGAGTCTGCGAATTGAATGATCAGGGAAAATGATATGAAGCGATGGATAGTTATCTTTCAACTCGTCCAAACGGCGTTTCTGGTGGCCTGCAGTACATCGGAAACAATATCTGAAGGTAGAGACTCCCCGCGGTCGCACATTGCCGGCAGCCATGTCTTCGGGCCGCCAGCGGATTTTATCGGCAGTTCATTGCCGGATATCGGTCACGCGGGCCTGCTTCCCGAGCGCGAGGCAAAGTCCACGCGTATTGCCATACTGGGCAATGGTGATGATTCTTTCGCGGCGCGTATCCGGACGCTGAAAGCGGCAGATACCTCCATACGCATCCAGGCTCTGATTTTCACCGCGGACGAATCCGGTCAGTACATTGCCCGTATTCTCAAGGAAAAGAAGGCGCAGGGGCTGGATGTGCGGGTCATCGTCGATGCCTTTTCCAACCCGTCCTTTCAGACCCAGAACCTGTATTTCGACCTGAAACAATGGGGCATCGAGGTGGAAGGCTACGAAGCCATGCTGCTGCAATGGCTGAATGAAGTGCCCGTTCCCAAGCTCATTCCCCATGTCGATCCGAACCAGCTGGATATGCGTTTCCATGAAAAGATGTGGATCATCGATGGGGAAACCGATCATGGCGTGGCCATTGCCGGTGGCTTGAATATCGCCAACGAGTATTTTCGCATCGACCCGCGTTCGCCGGATGGCAACTGGCGGGATCAGGACATCATTCTGCAGGGAGCGCTGGTCAAGGACATGGTCACGGCTTTTGATCGCAATTTTGAGTATTTCGTGGGCGTGAAGAAAAGCCGGGGCATCTTGAACACCAACCTGTACTGGGAAGTGACCCGCAAGGTGCTGGACGAAACCGGACGCATCGCTTTTCATTTCGATGCCGATCCGCGACTGGAAAAGCGTGTGCGGGAACTGGCCGGCAGAAAGTTGCAATTGAATTTTCATCCTGCCCGGGCACGTTTCTTTCAGAATCGCCCAAGGTACAGGGAAACCTATATCGAACAGGCTTATCTGCAACTGATCGATTCCGCCAGCAGGGAAATACTCATCGCCAACGCCTATTTTGTGCCCACACCCAATATCATCAATGCCCTGCATGGGGCTGCCAGGCGCTGTGTTTCCATCGTGCTGCTCACCAACAGCCCCCAGACCAATGATCTGCCGGAGATCACCCTGGTAGGCAGAGGACATTACAAGGCCCTGCTCAGGGTGAATGCAGAACCCGCTGTTGCTGTATGCAACCCGCCTGCCGGCATCCAGATATGGGAGTGGCAGGGTAAGAAAGCCGGAGCCCGGCAATCGGATGGCACGATGCACAGCAAGTTTGCGGTGTTTGACCGTGACTATGCGCTGGTGGGTTCTTTCAATCTCGATCCTCGCAGTGCAAAACTGAACAGCGAATCGGCGGTCGTGTTCAGAAGCGGGGTGTTGGCCGGTGAGCTGGCGGACATCATGCTGTTCAGAGACCTGACTTTCGCCAAGCGAATCACCGGGTCAGAAGCGAACGCGTTCGAAGAACCCAGGGACGTGATCTATCGTTTCAGGAAATCTCTGGGTGAGCTGTTCGAGAAAGAACTTTGACATTCTACCGGTGCGATTCCGGAACAGATGGCGGGGATCAGCCGCCGCTTTGTTCGGAAATATCATCCGTGCCGGTTTCATCTTCCTTTTCTTCCGGCGGTTTTTCCACAGGGATAACGGGGATGACAGGTTTGTTTTCGGGGACTGGCGCATCTGGATCACAAGGCGGCAGGCCATAGACATGGGCCGAGTAAACCGTACCTGCCTGGTTTGCCGGTTGGTAGCTTGCATTTCCCGAGGTACCGTACATGGGCTTGAAACGGGGCGCATAGACGCTGCCTGTGCTGGCAGTGGCTGCAGTCTCGGGTTCGGCACTGCAGGGCGGTGCCTTGCAGTCTGCCCCGAATGGACAGGCAGCAAAGGCGGACATGCTTGTGAGTGTGCCCAGGAGAAAGATTGCCAACCCTGCTTTCATGGTGTTCCTGCTTCCTTTGGTGTTCATGACTGGCATGGTGCATGAGGGCTTTCCCCAGTGTCAAGAACGGGGTTCACTTTACCCGGATAATATCCCGCTATTGAAAGTGCTGGGTTCTGGCCTGCGCCGGGATGGCCCAGATGAACTTTATCAGGGAGTCCGTACAGGCCCTAACCCGGATATTTCACCAGGATCCGGAATTTTCCCGGAGAGCTTGGGCAGGTACAAACTGTACCCAACTCATTTCCTGGTTAACATA
>DTXR01000051.1 GCA_012962365.1 Chromatiaceae bacterium
AGGCAACAACGGCATCACCAAACTCGGTGATGGCAACGCCGTCAAACTCACCGATGCCAGCGTCACCTTCAACTACATTCCCAACGCCCGTTTTCGTGTTGGTTTGTTCAAGACTCCCGGCTCGGAAGAGGGCCTGATGGCGATTCATGTATTCAACTATGTGAACTTCACCAACATAGCCAACCAGCAGTTGCTGGAACGTTTTCTGGCGGAGGACGGCAGCCGCGGGGGCACTGACAAGGATGTCACCAACGCGCCACTTGCCGCCATCGGCGCATTTCGTGACATCGGCATCCAGGTTTTTGATACCTTCAAGAAGGGCGACTGGGAGCATAGCTATGCGGCCATGATAGGCAATGGCAATGGTATCGACTGGAGCGACAACGACAGCAACAAGGACTACTATCTGTACTGGGCATCCGAGCTGGTATTCGGTGGCAAGAAAGCCCGCCGCCAGGGTTGGAAAATGTTTGCCTGGTACAATGGCGGCAAGCGTACCCTTGACTATGCCTTCGGCACCGCAGAAAAACAGGAATTCGACCGCAATCGCTGGGGCTTTGGCACCACCTATCTCAAAGGCAAGTGGCGTGGCGCAGCTGAATTTACTTGGGCTGACGGCATGATTTTCAATGGCAGTGATGGTGGCGTCGTAGCCGGCAGCCTGAACAACACGGGCACTGCCAGGGCATCGCTGAATATGCTGCCGGACGATAAGGCCGACGGCTGGTATGTGGACGTAGGCTACAAGGTCATTCCCCAACTGGAACTCGATCTTCGCTACGACATCCTGCACCGAGGCACCAATACCAGCATAGGTCAGAGAGATTTCGAAACCTGGACGGTTGGCGCTCAGTGGTTCTTCAACAAGAAAGCCCGCCTCATCGCCAACTACGAATTCCGCAAGGCAGAAGCTCCGGGCCTGCCATCTGCAGCAACACCCAACCAGATACTGAACGAAATGGATGACCGCTTTTCAGTGCAGATCCTTGCCATCTTCTAGTAGGAAAGCAAATTTCTAGAGGCTTACCAGCACACCCTCCGCAAAACGCTGGTTATTGGCCGGGCCCCGCAAGGATAGCCCGGTCTTTTTTATTATTAACCCGACACCCAAATTGGTGATCTTCAGTCACTGTGTG
>DTXR01000052.1 GCA_012962365.1 Chromatiaceae bacterium
TCCTGAAGCGCCGCTTAATTCCACCTTCCAGCCATTTCGAAATGTCTCGTGTTTGCGTTGGACATCCGACCAGCGGAGGACGCTGATATCCGGGCTAGCAGGCTCCACGGGACGAATACACAGGTCTCCAGCAATGATATCCTTGCCTTTGCGATGCGGTTCCTCAGGCACATTGATCTGCCAAACCGCCTTTGCACCATCATTCACAATGAACTGATCCGAAATTTCCACTCTCCCACGCCCAAACTCCAGAAGCCTGTGCCAGCTGGAAACCGGCACTACCTTCTCATAAGCTGCAGACAGATCAGCAGCAATCAATAACACTCCGTCCTTTTCTTCGACCCGCACACTATTGACACTGTGGCTTTGCGGGATGGTGCTGCCAGCTAAATCGAACCTCATAATATTATGCACATCAGTACCCTGCTGAATGCCGCTATGGGTAAACACATTCTCCGTCACGGCCAACCACCCTCCTTGATACAGAGCAAAAGCGCCTTGTTCCTGATGCGCATGGTCCTCGTCATAAATCCCCGATACAACAGACAACCACAAGGCCTCGCGCTCCCAGCCAGAACGTGCGAAAAGGTGGCCCGCTCCAGGCGAGTAGTACCAGAGCCGTACCGGCTTCTCTCCCTTACCTACAGGCAGAAGGTCATAGCGAAAATCAGGGCCATGGCTCATCTCCCTAAGATTGATTTGGCGTAGCCACCATGCCCCGTGGCGGGTTTCCGGGCCCTCTGGAACAAGGGTGCGGGCCAGCAACATCAAGCGGCGATGATAGTCGTATATCACAGGCATGGACACTCGGGCCTGATCTCCGATCGCAGCCACCATATCCATGGTAGGCACTGTTGCATGCACCCAGTACTCGATACTATCCTTTGCCAGACGATCCAGAGCAGGAAGCGGTTTCTGGCCTGCCCGTAACCAGGTTCTGTAGATTTCAAACAGCCGCCCATGAGAAAGCCCGTAGGCGGTGCCTTCGCGGCTGCCACCGCCATGGTAATCCATAAAATACGAGGCTACTTGGGGCCATTTTTCTTTTTTCAGCAGTTCAATCCAGCGCACAGAATCACTGGCCAGCGCCCAATACTCGGTAGCTTCCAGAAAACTGTAATAGTAGTTGTTACCGGGATTATTGACGCTCCAGCCAGACCAGGGATGAGACTTACCACCCCAGCTTGCTTCAGCAGGATTCCATATGTTTTCCAAAGTTTGTTCTGCGTAGGCAGACCAGCGAGATTTCTGATCTGATGACAGATGTTTTCCACACCAATCCAAGGTAACTGCAAGGTCCGACAACATAGGACCCGCGTGCAAATAGGAGTCACCAGAGATCTTCGGTCTCTCGCCAAGCTCGATGGCTTTCTCGGCCTTCCCCACCTGCTTCTCCACCATGGAAACCGCCAGCTGACAATAGCGCTTGTTCTCCGCTAGACGGGAAGCCAATGCTGCATCTCTGGCGCGGAAACCGTAGGGCACCCGCCCCGAAAGCGCTTCTCCCACCCAGCTTTCAAAACGACTCCAGGCGCGGGCATTCTCAGGCACCTCATCAATCAACGGGGGAACAGCGGCAAACAAGCTTGCCGAATACAAGATCAGAACAACTGAAAACAGGCATTTCCATCCACACACAAAACCCTCCCAAAAACAGGAAAAATGCTTTTGTCATCATACGCCAACGAGTAGAAAATGGTATTCTCTGTTCTTTCCCACAAAGGCAGCCAACACTCGCCCCCTTCCAAAAACCTTAGATGCCTGTGCGTCGGGCGATGGGACCTCATCCTGACCACACAAGGGAACTGATTGACAGAATGAGCATTACCCAAGAAGTAGCCCATTCATTAAAGTGGGTCACAATTTCCAAGTTTGCAGCACAAATCATACGCTGGACAGTTACTTTCCTTGTCATCCGTATTCTGAGTCCGGATGACTATGGGCTTATGGCCATGGCTGGCGTGGTACTGTCTTTTTTCGAGGTCTTTGCCAGTGCCGGCCTGGGTACGGCTTTGATTCAGGCTGCCTCATTTTCCCACCGGCAAGTACAGGAAATCTTCGGTCTTATTCTGCTGGTCAATCTAACCCTGGCAGTAGGTATGGTATTGCTTGCCCCTTGGGCCGCAGGGTATTACCAGGACGATCGCCTAATTCCTATCCTCCATATTCTCCCGGTGGTGTTCATGATCTCCGCCCTTGAGACATTGCCTAGCGCCATGCTGACCCGGGGCATGCAGTTTAAGCGTCGCTCCCTGTCAGAACTGGCCGCTTCAACCATAGCCGCCCTGATCACTCTTGGGCTGGCCTGGAAAGGCTTGGGTATATGGGCGCTGATTTGGGGCTACATATGTGAAGTGGCCTTGCGCGCTCTTTTTCTGAACTTGGTCAATCCAATGCTGCTGATACCAAAATTCCACTTCGGCACATCCCTGTCCCTCATCTCCTTTGGTGGCACAAAAACTCTGGTCATGTTCGCCTGGTTCATTTTTTCCAGCATGGACTTATTCATCGGCGGTCGCCTCTGGTCCGCAGAGGTGCTGGGCATCTACGCCATCGCCATACAGCTTTCCCATATCCCCTTGAACAAGCTAACCCCCATTGTTAAGCAGGTAGCCCTTCCCGCTTATGCAAAAATCCATCACCAGCCTGGAGACGAACTCAGCAATTACTACCTCAAAGCCAATGGCCTTACCATGCTGATTGCCTTCCCTATCTTTTTCGGCCTGGCAGCAGTCTCCCCTGTGTTGATCCCTGTCCTGCTGGGAGAAAAATGGTTGGCGGCCATTCTGCCGGCTACCCTTTTGCCCCTGATACTCCCCTTCCGTATGTCTCAGGAACTGATGGATCCGGTTCTGGAAGCCATTGGCCGACCAAAAGAAGCACTGAAAAACTGGATGATTATCATTTCCATCATCACGCCGTCACTCTATCTCGGCGCCTTTTGGGGGGGCGTGGTAGGGCTTTGTATCGGCTGGCTGGTGGGCATGCCCTTATCTTATGCTCTGACATCCAGAATCACCATCCAGAACCTGGGTATCGACCCACGGGCTTTCAGCAGGACCGTTTTTCCTCCCTTGATCATTGCCATGATCATGTTAACAGCAGTCAGGGGGATTCATTTCTTCATGACAGATCTTTTACCGGGCATTCCTCTGCTGATTTTGGAAGTGTCTGTAGGGGCGATTACTTACACATCACTGGCATGGTTGTTTTGCAACGACGAATTCCGCTCAGCCTTGCATATCCTGAGCCGTCTCAGGAGACGCTAGCCTGTTCCTGTTCACGAGGACCCTCTCACAAAATTTATGTCTGCAGGAGCCCTGCTGTGCACTTCGTCACATAAGCCGTGGTAATTACAAGAAAAAAAAATAAATTTCGGTAACGTCAGCACTAACCTACGATCTTGTGGTCCAATGATTAGGGAACCTCATTAGCCAGAGGCTCCTTAGCATTTTTATATTTATCTACGCCACATTTTCTCTGCCACTCGTCCCCTGAAAGCATGAATTGAAATATGAAAAGAAGTAACCTGTTATCGAATAACCACTTTGCCGTTCTTTTTCTCTTGCTGACCAGCTTGTGGTTTACGCCGGCACTTGCCGGAGTGAACACAGCACATCCTCGCATCTGGCTGGACAGCAGCACCATCAGCCGGCTGCAGGCCGCTGTTGCTGCCAACACGCAAGAATGGCAGGCACTAAAAAGCTGGTGTGACTCCCATATAGGGGACAATATGCGTGACTATTATCAGGCAGTGGATTGGCAGAGATATATGCTTAACTATGCCTTGGCCTATCGCGCAACCGGGAATGCCACTTATGCTCAAGAAGCCATAATATATTTACGTGCGCTTACCTATGACGCCGGAGGTGGCTACGGCTCCGGCGTCATAGGCAATGGTAGCGGAGGCACCAGTTCCATCACCCATGATTCCGGCTATGGCGCACGTAGCTATGGAATGTCCCTGCCTGTGGGCCGGGATTGGCTGGATGGCGCTCCCGGACTGACGCCTGATCTGATCAGGGATATCAATACCCGAATGGACGAATGGATCACCTGGGTTTTCACCAATGACCGTGCCTACGCTACTGATGACCCCACCGACAATTACTACGCAGGCTACTTTTCCATGGTCTATACGGCTGCCATCGGTTTAGCCGGCGATCCCGGCTACAAGCCTGAATGGTTAAGCCGAGCAGAAAACATGTGGTTTAATGGTGTGCGCCCCTTGATAAACGGTCTCTTCGACGGTGGTGAGTGGCAGGAAGGCTGGAACTATGGTCACTGGGCGGCGCGTGAGTACCTTCTTTATCCTGTAGCACTGGCCAGCGGCACCGACATGAACACCCACTGGAACGAGACCAACTGGCACGAGGATCTGGTTAAAAGCCAATTGCACAGCCTTTACCCTTCCCGTGATTATGTTTCTGACAACGGCAGTGAATACATCAATCAAAACGTAGCAAAACTATTAAAAAGATTATTTATTGAGTTTACAAAATCAAGATCACATCAATCCAATGATAA
>DTXR01000053.1 GCA_012962365.1 Chromatiaceae bacterium
CCTGAAAAACCGAATCCAACCAAGGTCTGAGGAGAATCCAGATGGCGAATACGATCGAAATAACGCTGCCGGATATTGGTGACTTCAAGGACGTTGAGGTAATCGAGGTACTGGTATCGGCAGGTGACAACATAGGTGTGGATGACTCCCTGATCACTCTCGAGAGTGACAAGGCTTCCATGGAGATTCCGTCCCCTTCGGCCGGGGTCGTCAAGGAAGTCGAGGTTCGGGTGGGTGACGTCATCAATGAAGGTGACCTGCTGGTGATCCTCGAAGAAGATGCGATTCCGGCGGAAACCGCGCCTGTTGCACCGCCAAAACCCGTTGAAACTCATCCCACGCCCCCGCCGCCAGCGCCGGGTGAAAAAAAGGCCAAGCCGCTGCCCATTGCGCCTACCCGGGCTGACATGCCGGGGCGCAAGGCACATGCCAGCCCGGCGGTGCGTCGCTTTGCCCGCGAACTGGGCGTGGATCTTTCACGGGTGACAGGCTCAGGCCCCAAAGGGCGAATCACGAAGGAGGACGTGCAGTCCTTTGTCAAGGGGGCGCTTTCCGGCGGCGGTGTCTCCGCTGCGAGTGGCGGCAGTCTGGCCCTGCCGTCCATGCCTGCGGTGGATTTCAGCAAGTTCGGAGAAACCGAAGAAATCGAACTCAACCGCATCAAGAAGATCAGTGGTGCGCATCTGCATCGCAGCTGGATCACCGTGCCCCATGTCACCCAGTTTGATGAGGCAGATATCACCGAGTTGGAGGGCTTCCGCAAGTCGCTCAAGGACGAGGCAATGAAGCAGGACGTGCGTCTGACCTTCATGCCTTTCCTCATGAAAGCCTGCGAAGCGGCTCTGCGTGAGTTTCCCAATGTGAATGCATCCCTGGCGGCCGATGGTGAAAAACTCATTCTGAAGAAATACATCAATATCGGCGTGGCCGTGGATACGCCCAACGGCTTGGTGGTGCCCGTGATCCATGATGTGGATCAGAAGGGCGTCTACGATCTGGCCAGAGAGCTGATGGAAATCAGCACAAAGGCGAGGGAGGGCAAGCTGGGGCCAGCAGACATGCAAGGTGGATGCTTCACCATTTCCAGCCTCGGGGGCATTGGCGGTACCCAGTTCACGCCCATCGTGAATGCACCCGAAGTGGCCATACTCGGGGTGTCCCGGGCGAGTATGAAGCCGGTGTGGAACGGAAATAAATTCAGGCCCAGGCTGGTCATGCCCTATAGCCTGTCCTATGATCATCGGGTCATTGACGGTGCAGAAGGGGTACGTTTCACGACCTGGCTGGGAGCCCTGCTGGCGGATATCCGTCGCTTGGTGCTTTAGCCGGACGTTTTCAACACCCTGTTGGTGCCTCTTACGAATCGAGAAACATAATGAGCGATACAATCGAAGTAACCCTCCCGGATATTGGCGACTTCCCCGAAGTGGAAGTCATCGAAGTGCTGGTCAAGACAGGTGATCACCTGCAAAAGGAAGACTCGATCATTACACTGGAAAGCGACAAGGCTTCCATGGAAATACCCAGCCCGGCCGAAGGCACCGTAAAGGAGGTCAAGGTTGCAGTGGGTGACAAGATCTCCGAGGGCAGTCTGCTGCTGATACTGGAAGCAGAAGAAAACGCGCCTGCGCCAAAAGCACAAGCTGCGGGTGAATCCTCAGTCGAGAAGCAGCCGCCGGTAAAACATGCGGGGGCCGCGCCCGTTGCTGATACGGATGCCGTGGCTGACATCCGCTGCCAGGTGCTGGTGCTGGGTGCCGGTCCCGGCGGCTATTCCGCCGCCTTCCGCGCTGCTGATCTGGGTTTGAGCGTGGTGCTGGTGGAAAAATACGCCGACCTGGGCGGTGTCTGCCTGAACGTGGGCTGCATTCCTTCCAAGGCCCTGTTGCATACCGTAGATATCATCAATGAAGCCGCCGAGCTGGAAACCATGGGCGTGAACTTCGGCAAGCCAAAAATCGACCTGGACAAGTTGCGGGCTGGCAAAGACAAGGTGGTGAAGAAGCTTACCGGTGGTCTCGCTCAAATGGCGAAGATGCGCAAGGTGCAGATCGTCCGGGGCTGGGGGCAGTTTGCCAGTCCCTGCACCCTGTCCGTGGAAGCCGATGGCCAGACGACCCTCGTAGAATTCGATCACTGCATCATTGCCTGCGGCTCGTCAGCGGTGCAGATTCCCGGTTTTCCCAATGACGATCCTCGCCTCATTGATTCCACCGGGGCCCTGGCACTGGAAGATATTCCCAAAAAGATGCTCATCATAGGCGGCGGTATCATCGGCCTGGAAATGGCCACCGTGTATTCCACCCTGGGCAGCAAAATCGATATTGTGGAACTGCAGGACAGCCTGATTCCTGGCTGCGACAAGGATCTGGTCAAGCCCCTGCAGAAGCGTCTGTCCAAACAGGTGAACCGCATCCTGCTCAAGACTTCCGTGGAGGCTGTGAAACCTCTGAAATCCGGCCTCAAGGTCAGCTTTGCCGGTGATGATGCGCCGGAAGACACCACCTATGACAAAGTGCTGGTGGCAGTGGGCCGCCGTCCCAACGGTAATCTTATCAACGCCGCAGTAGCCGGTGTGGAAGTGGACCAGCGGGGTTTCATTCCCGTGGATCAGCACATGCGTACCAACGTACCCCATATCTTCGCCATCGGTGACGTGGTGGGCAATCCCATGCTGGCGCACAAGGCCACCCATGAGGCTCACGTGGCGGCGGAAGTCATCGCCGGCCTGCCCGCCATGTTCGATCCCCTGACCATTCCATCCGTGGCTTATACGGATCCCGAGGTGGCCTGGATGGGGCTGACAGAAACCGAGGCGAAGGAGAAGGGCATCGGGTACGAAAAGGCCGTGTTCCCCTGGGCGGCTTCCGGCCGAGCCATCGGGGTAGGCCGGGACGAGGGCATGACCAAGCTGCTGTTCGATCCCGAGAGCAAGCGTATTCTGGGTGCAGGTATCGTGGGTGTGAATGCCGGCGAGCTCATCGGTGAAACCGTGCTGGCCCTGGAGATGGGAGCGGATGCCGAAGACATCGGCCTCACCATTCACCCTCATCCCACCCTGAACGAAAGCATTGGTCTGGCGGCAGAAGCCGCAGAAGGTACCTGCACGGATCTTCCCCCACCACGAAAAAGGTAAACGCTCATGCAATTCGAAGGCCAGCAACTGGAAGGCCGTCTGGTTCGATGGAATGATGATAACGGGTTCGGTTTCATACGTATCGACGGCATGAAGCAGGATGTCTTTATTCATATATCGGCACTGCGAAACATGCCCCGGCGACCTTGTTCGGGCGATGTCATCGAGTTTGTCCTGAAACGGGATGCCCAGGGTAGGCTGGGTGCAGAGCAGGCTGTTATCCGGGGATTGACGCCGGTTGCGCCTGGACAGAAGGGAAACCCGGTGGCACAGCGAAAAAACTATCGGATTGCCGGTCGCCCCCTGGGAGGCTTTGGCTGGTTCGTACTGACTTCGGTTGCTGTTTTTTCTTTGTGGGCGCTGTACCTGGATAACAATCCCGTACCCTTGCTGGTATATGCCGGCATGAGCCTGATCACCTTCATTGCCTATGCCATGGACAAGAAGAAGGCGATCGATGGGCGTTGGCGCACACCCGAGAGTATGCTGCATCTACTGGAGCTGGCGGGTGGCTGGCCCGGCGGCCTGATCGCCCAGTTCAAGATGCGTCACAAGAACCGCAAGGCGCGCTACCAGTTCGTTTTTTGGGCCATCGTATTTCTGCATCTGATGATGTGGGCGGACTACCTACTGTTGTCCGGACGCTGGATCTGGCAGCCTTTGCGCAGCATCGGAAGCGCTTTTTTGCTATGAAACTGGCCTATCGGGAATTTGGACAGGAGCAGCCCGGCACCCCCCTGATCCTGCTTCATGGCCTGCTGGGCTCGCTGGTCAACTGGCAGCGCATCGCCCGCCATCTTGGTGATCGATACCGCGTTGTCGTGCCTGACCTGCGAAATCATGGCCGCTCGCCTCATGCCTCTGATGTGCGTTACGAAGTCATGGCTGCGGATGTGCTGGAGCTGATGGATGACCTTGGTTTACACAAGCCTGCCGTGGTGGGGCACAGCATGGGCGGCAAAACGGCCATGGTGCTTGCCCTAGGGCACCCTGGCCGAGTGGAGCGCCTTGGCGTGGTGGACATTGCCCCGGTGACCTACGAAGGCCGTCTGGCCCTGCTGCTGGATGCCCTGCTGAGCCTGCCCTTGGACAAGATCGACAACCGTCGCCATGCCGATGAACTGCTGGCTCAACGGGTAATGGATAAAGCGGTGCGCGATCACATGCTGCAGAACCTGCGGCGTACGGAAGAGGGCTGGCGCTGGCGCAACAACCTGCGTGCCTTACGGGAGGGGCTGGACATCATCAGCGCTTTTCCCGAACTGCCGGAGGGATCGACCTATACCGGCAAGAGCCTGTTCATCGCCGGAGAACGCTCCACTTACATCGAATCGGCCCACACGGCGTCTATTCGCAAACTGTTTCCCAATGCGGAAATGGCACAAGTCGCTGAGGCCGGTCACTGGATCTATGCCGAGCAGCCGGAGGCATTTTTGCGCGTTCTGAGTCATTTCCTGGCGGATTAGGGCTGATCCCGTATCAGTTCCATGGGTTGGCTGTGCCACAAATGGCGTAGCGCGAGACCTATGGCCAGTCCTGTGGCCAGGACGACGCCGATCAAGCTTGCCAACAACAATATGGGTAACTCTTTGCGCGCTGCGAGCAGCCAGGGATTGAGTGCGGGTTGCAACAGACCGAGAGTAAACAGGGCGAGCAGGACGGCAAGAATCAGAACCCACCCCCGTTCCTGGTAAAGAAAGGCCGCCGCTTGGCCGGGTTGGGCGCCGTAGGCCAGGACAATGCCCACACGCTTCCGCTGACGGCTCAACGCTTGCCGGGTGGACGCATACAACCCCGTGACGGCCAGCAAAAGCGAGAAAAGCGCGCTCCATGCCAGCAGCCAAGCGAAATTGCGCTCACCTTGCAGCCGTCTGGCGATGCGCTGAACCAGGCTTTCCTGGCGTATTTGAAGTTCTTCCAGACCCAGTTCGTCCAATACCTTGCGCAACCGTGGTTTCAGCGTGGCGGGGTTTGGGGGATCACGCCAGACGATTTCATTACGCGGCATTTTGGCAATGGCTGAAGGAATTGTGAAGAACATACGCGGCAAGGGTGATTTGCGCGGATCCTCAAGGGGCAGATCTTCCAACACGCCGGTAATGGTGTAATTGAGGTGCGGGGAGCCATCGCGTTGATATTTGCGCCCGATGGCCGATTTGGTCGTCAGCCCTTGATTGAGGAGAAAAGCGTTGTTTACCAATACCTCTCCCTGAAGCTCTGGCCAGCGGCCGGCGACCAGAGGTGTTTTCATGGCCTGCAGCCAGCCGCGGCTGAAATGAGCAGCCGCCACGTCGATTCGGGTCGCGCCTCCGGAGGTTTTCATCAGGGGTTTCAGGTGCAAATCTTTTTGTCCCAGCATAGGGCCGAATAGGGATTCCCCCAGGCCCGCGCGATCCTGGGGCGCGTTTAGGCGGGAGAGCAGCAGGTTTTCATCCAAGGATAGCAGCGTGGCTGGATTGCAGTTTGGTTTGTTGGCTTTACACCCCAGGGTGAGCAACTGGACTCGGGTGCTGGTGCGGCCTTGAAGTTTACTGTTTTGAACCAGATTCAATATGAATAGCAACGTCATGACCAGCGCCAGGATGGCGACCAGGGTCTGCAGGGTATTGAGCGACAGGAGCAGGCGGTTCTCCTTGCGGTCGACCGTTGCCGCCGTGGTGCTTGGATTCAGTCGTAGACGGATGCCCCACAAAGGCAGCAGCGCCAGCACGCTGGCAAGGACGAAGGCGGCGAGCAGACCCCACAGTAACAAGGCCGGACCTGGAGGGGGAAGCCGGTCAGGAATGAAATGACCGAAAGGAGGCGTTTCGGCCAGTGGATAAAACAACAGCCAGCC
>DTXR01000054.1 GCA_012962365.1 Chromatiaceae bacterium
AGCACGATGGATTTGGCATGACCGATATGCAAATAGCCGTTGGGTTCCGGCGGGAACCGGGTGTGAATACTCGCATATTTCCCGCTGGCCAGGTCTTCTTCGATGATCTGCCGAATGAAATTTGTTGGTTTGTTGTTTTCTGTCATGACAGTTTTTGTATGTAGTCCAGGGCTTTGTCGATGCGGCGCAGGCAGGCGGCCTGTCCGATCATTTCCATGGTGAGATCGAGATCCGGTGAGGGTGACCCGCCGGTTACGGCAACCCTGACCGGCATCGCCACCTTGCCAAAACCGACCCCCAGGGTTTTTACAGTCTGATCGATTACATTGTGAATATCTTCACGCTTCCAGTACTCCAGATCCGCGAGGCGCAGCCGCACCAGTGCCAGCGCTTCCTGTGCTGCCGGCTTCAGGGCTTTCTTCGCCGCCTTCTCATCAAAATTTTCGAAATCCCGGTAGTAGAATGCACTGATCCTTGCGAGTTCCACCAGCGTACTCGCCCGCTCGCGCTGCAGTTCCACCACCTGCACCAGCGCCGGCCCTTCGGTCGGGTCGATATCCAGTTTGCCGAGATGGGGAGAAAGCAGGCGGGCGATACGCTTGGGGTCATCCGACTTGATGTAGTGCTGGTTGATCCACAGCAGTTTCTCTGTGTTGAACGTCGAAGGCGCCTTGTTGACCTCACCGAGATCAAACAGGGCCACCATTTCATCGAGGGAAAATATTTCCTGATCGCCATGTGACCATCCGAGGCGCACCAGATAATTGAGCAGCGCCTCCGGCAGAAACCCCTCTTCCATGTACTGCATCACACTCACCGCACCATGGCGTTTGGACAGGCGTGCGCCATCATCCCCCAGTATCATGGGAAGATGCCCATATTCCGGCACCGGCAGTTCCAGGGCATTGAGCAGATTGATCTGGCGAGGCGTGTTGTTGATATGATCATCACCGCGAATCACGTGCGTGATTTTCATGTCCGCATCATCGACCACCACGGAGAGATTATAGGTGGGCGAACCGTCGCTGCGGCGGATGATGAGGTCATCCAGTTCCTCGTTGGCTACACTGATGCGCCCGCGCACCAGGTCATCGAACACCACGGACCCCGTATCGGGATTGCGGAAGCGAATCACATGCGGCAGCCTGGGATCGACCTCGCGATGGCGACAGCAGCCGTCATAACGCGGTTTCACCTTGCGCGCCATTTGTTCCTCGCGCAACCTGTCCAGCCGCTCTTTGGAACAATCACAGCGGTAGGCAAGTCCCTTTTCCAGCAGTTGGTCGATCACTTCGTTATAACGCTCGAACCGGTGGGTCTGGTAGAAAGGCCCCTCTTCGTATTCCAGCCCCAGCCACGTCATGCCTTCGAGGATGGCATTGACCGATTCCTCGGTGGAACGCTCCAGATCCGTATCTTCGATACGCAGCACGAACCGGCCACCGTGCTTGCGCGTATGCAACCAGGAAAAAAGCGCCGTACGGGCGCCCCCCACATGGAGATAACCCGTTGGACTGGGCGCAAAACGTGTTCTGACAGTCATTGATTTTTCTTCACAGAAGGAACAATCATCTATTTTATCAGGCCGCCAAAGGTAAATCGCGGAAAATTCCTGATGAATGCGCTTATTCCTGGTAACGCCCAAACCCGCTCTGCAGCTGTTTTTATTTTGTTCTATAATAGAACTAACATAGCACAAAGGAGAGTTCCATGAACATGCCCAGCCTGACGCGCCGCCAGCAGGAAATCTACGAGTATCTGCTGACTCATCTGCATGAATTTCCCCACCCCCCGACGCTCAACGAACTCTGTGATGCCCTGGGGCTGAGTTCCCGTGGCTCCCTGCACAAACAGTTGCAGGCGCTGATCAAGGAGGGTTTGATTGAACCCATGAACAACCAGCGTCGCGGTGTCAGGCTGGTTCAGACAGCTACAGACGACATCGATCCTGATGTGAACGAACTGCCCCTGTACGGACGTATCGCTGCGGGTCAGCCCATCGAGGCGGTCAGCACGCCCGAAACCATTACCGTGCCACCGCCCCTGCGCACAGAGAATCCCTGCTATGTCCTGGAGGTCAAGGGTGATTCCATGATCGAAGAAGGCATCCTGGATGGCGACTGGGTGGTTATCGAACAGCGTGACAATGCCCGCAACGGGGAGATCGTGGTGGCGCTGGTTGATGGGGAGGAAGCCACGCTCAAGCGCATCGAACAGCAAGACGGCAAGGTGATACTGCACCCCGCCAACAGCGCCATGCAGCCCATGAGCTTCCTGCCGGAACAGGTACAGATACAGGGCGTACTGGTCGGGCAGATGCGGAGCTACCATTGATCCCCGGGGAAACATCTGGCGCGAACCGTTGCACCTGGTCCAACGGCAGCACACTGGAACAGGCGTATCACGACAAGGAGTGGGGCCGGCCTGTCCACGATGATCGCCTGCTGTTCGAATCCCTGATTCTCGACGGTGCGCAGGCCGGGTTGAGCTGGGCGTTGATCCTGAAAAAGCGGGAGAATTACCGCCAGGCCTTCGATAACTTCGATGCCCTAAAAATTGCCGGGTATTCAGCGAAGAAGATTGCCGCCCTGCTGGAAGATGCCGGCATCGTTCGCAATCGGCTGAAAATCCAGTCAGCCGTTACCAATGCGCAAGCTTTCCTGGCAGTCCAGGAGGAATTCGGCAGTTTCGACAGCTACATTTGGCAGTTCGTCGATGGCAAGACGATTCAGAATGCCTGGAGAAAAGACTCGGAGGTGCCCGCAACTTCGACAGAATCCGATGCCATGGCCAAAGACCTGAAGAAAAGAGGCTTCAAGTTCGTCGGATCAACCATCTGCTATGCCTTTATGCAGGGTGTGGGCATGGTGAACGACCACACCACTGATTGCTATCTGTACAAGGAAATCCGCAGTCTTTCCTGACCGAAGTTTCACACCCGGCTATACCCCCAACAGCACCGACGGACCATACTCAGTAATCCGCATCTGCTCCTCGATGGAGCGTGGAACGCCGCCAGAAACGCCAGCTGTAAGAAGGCTTCCAGCGCCAGCTACGTCCATCACAGGAATATAACATGACTTCTCTGTCGTTCATCAGCCCTTCCATCACTGTTTCCAGCCGATTCCTTGCCTGAAGCCAGGCTGACGCATCCTGTTCCGCCAGTGCATCCTGAATGTCTTCCATCACCATGACGTCCTCGCGGGTTTCCTGCTCCGCACAGGCTTGCAGCCCTTTCAGCAGACAATGGTCAGGGTCAATCTTCGCCGGCCCCGATGGTACGCTACGGGGCAGCCTGCCCGCACCATCAAACCACAAGCCATTCACCGACAGCCTGCCGGTCTGCTCCCGTTTCCCGTTAACGGGAGAATCGAAAAAGAGCATCTGGGTCTCGTTGATCACAGACAGCCAGAACCGCTCCTGTTCGCTGTCGGGA
This sequence comes from Chromatiaceae bacterium, assembly GCA_012962365.1. Lineage (GTDB taxonomy): Bacteria > Pseudomonadota > Gammaproteobacteria > Chromatiales > Chromatiaceae > Thiolapillus. The sequence continues at coordinate 3,437 of DTXR01000054.1, forward strand.
AGAAAGGCGCTCAAACTGCGGCCCGCCACCTGATCCAGAGATGCCATTTTCACCTCGGGAAGACGTTCGGTCAGCACATACCAGTGATGGGGCCTGACGACCTCTGCCAGCAGGCCGTCGTCAGCAAAGTGTGTATTGAACCGGGCAGCCAGCTCCCGGGCTTCTTCCATATCCAGCTGGGATTCATCCAGGGGAAACAATAGAACCCGGTCACGATCCGCACGCAAATGCACGGGCCAGGCCCGCAATACGCCGGTATCAGGCGTCTTTCCTGCTTCCGCCAGATAGCAGAAGGGAGCCGCCCCCTGGTCAGCACCCAGACCGAAGAGTTGCATCAGCAGTTCATCGAGGCGGCCTTCGAGCCGGTCTTCGTCAGCCCGGGCGATGAAGCGTTCGAGCACTGGAAAACGCGGCAATGCCTCCGTTTTCAGGCCGCCGGGGGGTGTCTCCAGCAACCCGGGA
>DTXR01000055.1 GCA_012962365.1 Chromatiaceae bacterium
CTTCGTTCTGGTACCGAGGGCCGGACTTGAACCGGCACGGCCTTGCGGCCAATGGATTTTGAATCCATCGTGTCTACCAATTTCACCACCCCGGCAGTAGGCACAGAAGTATAACCGCAAAATGAAAAGTGGCAAGTATTCGTTTGGAGCTTGGGGTAAAATCCTGCGCCTATGCGAACTTCGGATTTCACCTATATGCTGCCTCCTGAGCTGATTGCCCAGTATCCCGCCCGGCAGCGCACCGACAGCCGACTGCTGGTGTTGGATCAGGAGACAGGGCTAACCGACAGACATTTCTCGGATTTCCCGCAACTGCTGCACGAAAATGATTTGCTGGTCTTCAATGACACTAAAGTCATGGCTGCCCGAATGTATGGGCACAAGGAAACCGGGGGTAAGATCGAGATTCTCCTCGAGCGCCTGTTGCCGGACAATCGGGCGCTGGCTCAGATCCGGTCCAGTAAATCACCAAAGACAGGCAGCCGCCTCTTCGTGGGTGAAACGGGGTTGACCGTGGACGGCAGGGAAGGAGACATGTTCATTCTTTCTGCGGAAGCGCCTGGGTTCATGGCGCTGATGTCCGCTCATGGACACATGCCTCTGCCGCCCTATATCCAGAGAGATGATGACACTTTCGATGAAGCTCGTTACCAGACCGTGTATGCCCATCAGCAGGGTTCTGTGGCTGCGCCAACGGCAGGGCTGCATTTCGACGAAAATCTGCTGGAAGAACTGCAGCAACAGGGGATAGAAACGGCCAGGGTCACGCTGCACGTGGGAGCAGGCACCTTCCAGCCCGTTCGCGTAGACAATCTGGCGGATCATGTGATGCACGCCGAATGGCTGCAGGTGTCTCAGGAGGTCTGTGACAAGATTGCGCAGACCCGGGAACGGGGCGGGCGAGTGATCGCGGTGGGTACCACCAGCGTGCGCAGCCTGGAAAGCGCGGCGGCGGACGGTGTTCTGAAACCCTATGAAGGCGACACCCGGCTGTTCATCACACCGGGTTATGAATTCAAGGTGGTGGATGCCTTGTTGACCAATTTTCACCTGCCGGAGAGCACGTTGCTGATGTTGGTGTGCGCCTTTGCCGGTTATGATGAAGTCATGGCGGCCTATCGGCATGCGGTGGAACAGAGATACCGCTTCTTCAGTTATGGGGATGCCATGTTCCTGAGTGGAA
>DTXR01000056.1 GCA_012962365.1 Chromatiaceae bacterium
GTTACCCAAATAGCTATACTAAAGGAGGGTTGGCGATAAAAGAAGTGAAGGTGTCGTTAAATCAACAAGGTGTAACAAAAGTTGACGAAACAGGAGTTTGGATGAGTATGGAGGGTTCTTTATTCAGCCTTTGGCTATGTTACCTTGTCAATCTGTATCAAAAGAGTGTGGTGGACCCCGAAACCTGGACAGGTTGCAAAGTAAAGATTGGCGCGGACAATGTCTGCATCAAGGAGACGCCAATCATGTCACAAAAACGTAAGCGCCATAGTGCGGAATTCAAGGCCAAAGTTGCCCTGGAAGCGGTCAAAGGACTCAAGACGTCCAGCGAACTTGCCCAGGAATACCAGGTTCACCCGACCCAGATCAGCCAGTGGAAGCACCAGCTTCTGGACAAGCTGCCCGAACTTTTCAGTAACGGCAAGGACACGTCGGAAGCTGCCACCCAGGCGGCCACAGCGCCTCTGTATGAGGAGATTGGCCGGCTGAAGATGGAGCTCGACTGGTTAAAAAAAAGTGCTGTCAAGCTCCACGGAGGGTAAGCGCATGTTGATTCAACCCAGCCACCCGAAAATCAGCACGGCCCGGCAGTGTGCCCTGATTGGGTTGCCGCGCTCGAGCTACTACTACCAACCCGCTGGCGAGACTGACTACAACCTCACCCTGATGCGGATCATTGATGAGCAGTACCTGAAAACACCGTTCTTTGGTTCCCGGCAGATGACAGACTGGCTGCGTCTGAATGGTCACCCGGTCAACCGCAAACGGATCCAGCGGCTCATGCGGATTATGGGCCTGGAAGGCACGGTTCCGGGGCCGCATACCTCGAAACCACGCCCAGAGAACAAGGTCTATCCGTACCTGCTGAGAGGGCTGACTCTCAGCCATTCCAATCTCGTATGGTCGGCCGACATCACCTTCGTCCCAATGCCGGTGGGCTTCATGTATCTGGTAGCGATCATCGACTGGTACAGCCGCTACGTGCTTGCCTGGCGGTTATCCAACACCATCGATACACTGTTTTGCCTGGAAGCGCTCCACCAAGCCCTGTCACACGCCCATCCGTGTATCTTCAATACGGACCAGTGTTGCCAGTTCACCAGTACCGACTTTACCGGCCGGCTGCTTGATCATGAAATCCTGATCAGCATGGACGGCCGTGGCCGTGCGCTGGATAATGTCTTCATCGAGCGGCGCTGGCGCAGCGTCAAGTATGAGGATATCTACCTGCGTGACTACGGCTCTGTGCCGGAACTCGAACAAGGGCTGACGGACTACTTCAGGTTCTATAA
>DTXR01000057.1 GCA_012962365.1 Chromatiaceae bacterium
ACTGCGCGTTACCGGGTGCAGGCGGGTGCCGGAACCGCCGGCAAGGACGATGCCCTTCATTCGATCACCCCCAGGCGCTCGCCCCGGTAGCTGCCATCCAGCACCCGCTGGCACCACTGGTTGTTATTCAGGTACCAGTCTACGGTTTTCATCATGCCGGTCTCGAAAGTTTCTTCCGGCACCCAGCCCAGTTCCTGTTCAATCTTGTCGGCATCGATGGCATAGCGCTGGTCATGGCCCGGCCGATCCGTGACATGGGTGATCAGTTCCTCATAGCGGCTGATATCACCAGGATGTTGCGGGCGTTTCTCATCCAGTATGGCACACAGGGTTCTGACCACCTCCAGGTTGGTCTTTTCGTTGTGACCGCCGATGTTGTAGGTTTCGCCCACTTGTCCTTTTTCCAGTACCCGCAGCAGGGCGCGGGCGTGGTCGTCCACGTACAACCAGTCACGGATCTGATCCCCCTTGCCGTAGATAGGCAACGGCTTGCCCGCCAGGGCATTGAGTATGATCAGAGGCACCAGCTTTTCGGGAAACTGGTAGGGACCATAGTTGTTGGAGCAGTTGGTGATGAGCACCGGCAGGCCATAGGTCTCGTGCCAGGCGCGCACCATGTGATCTGAACTGGCCTTGCTGGCCGAGTAAGGCGAATTGGGCTGGTAGGGGGATTCTTCGGTAAACAACCCTTCCTGCCCCAGGCTGCCATAAACCTCGTCCGTTGAAACATGATGGAAACGAAAATCCGCCTTTTGTGCCTCTTCCAGCTCATTCCAGTAGCTGCGGGCCGCTTCCAGCAGCACGGTCGTGCCCACCACGTTGGTCTCGATGAAATCCGCCGGGCCGTCGATGGATCTGTCCACGTGGGATTCCGCTGCCAAGTGCATGATGGCCGATGGCCGATGCTCACGAAACACACGCGCCGCTTCGGCGCCGTCACAGATATCCACTCGCTCGAAAGCATAACGCGGATTGCCGGAAACGGGCTCTAGCGATTCCAGATTTCCGGCATAAGTGAGCTTGTCCAGATTCACCACCCGGTAATCCGTGTTGTCGATGAGGTGCCGGATCAGCGCCGAGCCGATGAAACCGGCGCCACCGGTAATCAACAGGGTTTTCTCATTCATGCTTGTTTCTCGTTTTTGTTACCAGAATATCTTCCATGACCAGATATTCGAGATCCGAGCCATAGAACATGTTGAGGGCATCCTCCGGCGAGCAGACCATGGGCTCGCCGCGCCGGTTTAGAGAGGTGTTGAGGATTACGCCGTTGCCCGTGAGCTTCTCCAGCGCCTCGATGAGTGCATAGTAGCGGGGGTTGGTATCCTGGGTGACCACCTGGGCACGGGCCGTGCCGTCCTCATGCACCACCTCGGGTACGCGCTCCTTCCAGCCCTCGCCCACATCGAAGGTGATGGTCATGTAGGGGGCGGGATGATCG
>DTXR01000058.1 GCA_012962365.1 Chromatiaceae bacterium
AGCTCCCGCAGCCATTGCAGCAGATGTGGGGTATCCACCAGCATGATGCCGGTGTTTATCTCGGGGATGGCGCGCTGTCGCTCATTGGCATCTTTCTGCTCCACGATGCTCTTCACCCTGCCGGCACTATCACGTTCGATACGTCCATAGCCCTTCGGATCATCCAGCGTTACCGTCATCAGCCCCAGGCCGTTTTCGGCTTCCTTCACGAGGACTCGCAGGCTTTCCTGGCGAATCAGGGGAACGTCACCATAGAGCACCAGCACCTTGTCGACATCCTGCAGCAAAGGCATGGCCTGCTGCACGGCATGCCCGGTACCCAACTGTTCACTCTGCTCTACCCACAGCAGATCGGGCTGGTCGATTGTCTCCCGCACCAGATCGCCGCCGTGACCGTAGACCACCACGGTTTTTTCCGGTTGCAATGCCCTAGCGGTGTCGACGACGTGAGCGAGCAGGGGACGCCCGGCGAGCAGATGCAGAACCTTGGGCAAACTGGACTTCATTCTTGTTCCCTGCCCCGCCGCGAGAATGACTATACCCAGTTTCATTTTTTTTGTATCCCTAATTGATGCTTGTTGAACCCGGCGCCTGCACTGAATGAATACCGCTGGTACGATCCTCTCCCGGTTTTGCATCACGCACGTCGAGAATTTTTACCTGTACCGTTAGCGTCTTGCCCGCCAGAGGGTGGTTTCCATCGATGGTTACCTTACCATCTTCAATTTTGGCGATAAAGAAGGTCTTGGATTCACCCGCTTCATTCTGCATTTGCACTTCGGCGCCCACATGTCGGAATTGGGGCGGCACATTGTCCAGGTCATCCGTAAAGGTCAGTTCCGGATCATGCTCGCCGAAGGCATCCTGTGGCGGAAGCTTGACTTCCACCTCTTCTCCTGCAGCCTTACCCACGATGGCCTTGTCCATTCCACCGATCAGCTCCGTGTCGGAACCGTAAACGAAGCCGATGGGCAGATCGTGTTGCTCAACCACGTTGCCTTCCTGGTCACGAATGATGTAACTGATGGAAACATATTTTCCAGGTTGTACTGTTTCTTTGCTCATATAGTTTTCATTCTAAAATGCGAACAGCCCTGGCAGCTTTCACTGCCAGGGCCGAAAAATGGATTTATTTTACCTAAGCTACTGTTATCTTTTTAATTTACGCAGTTTTTCGATGGCCCGTAGCTGCGCCATGGCTTCAACCAGTTCAGCCTGCGCCTTGGTCAGCTCCATCTTGCTGGACTTGTTGGCCAGTGCCTCTTCCGCCCGTTGCTTGGCTTCCTTTGCCGCCAGTTCGTCCAGGTCTGCAGCCCGAACACCCGTATCTGCCATGATAGTCACCTTGAAGGGCTGCACCTCGATGATGCCGCCGGAGACATAGAAATGTTCCATGGGCTTGCCCTGCCCCGGATCGACGCGCACGTCACCAGGCTTGAGGCGGGTTACCAGCGGCGCATGACGGGGTGCAATACCAATCTCACCCATTACAGCAGGCGCATAGATCATTTCGCCCTGCCCTGAAAACAGACTGCCTTCAGCACTGACGATATCCACATGCACGGTCATGGCCATGATTTATTCTCCCGGCTTGAGGTCAGCTCTGCTGACCGCCTCGTTCGATGACGTCATCGATACCGCCACACATGTAGAACGCCTGCTCCGGCAGATGGTCATACTCACCTGCCACGATGGCCTTGAACGACTTGATGGTATCTTTCAGGGAAACGTATTTACCCGGCGCACCGGTGAATACTTCCGCCACGAAGAACGGCTGGGACAGGAAGCGCTGGATTTTCCGTGCGCGTTGCACGATCAGCTTGTCGTCTTCAGACAATTCATCCATACCCAAAATGGCGATGATATCCTTCAGCTCTTTGTAGCGCTGCAGCACGCCCTGAACCGCACGGGCGGTCTCATAGTGCTCTGTACCCACCACATGTGGATCGAGAATTCTTGACGTGGAATCCAGGGGATCCACCGCAGGATAGATGCCCAGCTCGGCAATCTGACGGGACAGAACCAGGGTTGCGTCCAGGTGAGCAAATGTGGTTGCGGGAGACGGGTCGGTCAAATCGTCTGCAGGCACGTATACGGCCTGGAAAGAAGTGATGGAGCCGGTCTTGGTGGAGGTGATACGCTCCTGCAACACACCCATCTCCTCAGCCAGGGTCGGCTGGTAGCCTACTGCGGAGGGCATGCGACCCAGCAATGCGGAAACCTCGGTGCCCGCCAGGGTGTAACGGTAGATGTTATCGATAAACATCAGTACGTCACGCCCTTCATCACGGAAGTATTCCGCCATGGTCAGACCGGTCAGGGCTACCCGCAGACGGTTGCCTGGCGGCTCGTTCATTTGGC
>DTXR01000059.1 GCA_012962365.1 Chromatiaceae bacterium
CAGCGGGAAGTCAATCGCCTGTTGCGCATTTTGCTGCTGATCGTCCTGTTCTTCATCCTCGAACTCGATCAGCGGGTGCCCTGTCATCTCTGCCGGTTGTGCCAGCCCCATGATCTTGAGCAGAGTGGGCGCCACATCACACAAAGCACCACCATCGATCAAACGGGCAGGTCTGTCACCCACGTATACGAGGGGAACCGGCGTGGTCGTGTGGGCGGTATAGGGCTGCCCGGTATCTTCATCCAGCATCTTTTCGCAGTTACCGTGATCCGCTGTCACGAGCATGGCGCCGCCCACTTTGTGGATGGCCCGCATTACCCGCCCAAGACACTGATCCAGGGTTTCCACCGCCTGCACCGCCGCATCGAACTTGCCGGTATGCCCCACCATGTCGCCGTTGGCGTAGTTGACGATAATGGCGTCATACTTGCCTTCCTCGATCGCCTGCACCAGGTGATCCGTCACTTCTGGCGCACTCATTTCAGGCTTGAGGTCATAGGTCGATACATCAGGCGAGGGAACGAGTATCCGATCCTCTCCTTCGAAAGGCTGCTCCTGCCCGCCATTGAAGAAAAAGGTCACATGGGCATATTTCTCTGTTTCGGCAAGGCGCAGCTGGCGCATACCCTGTTTGGAGATGTATTCACCGAAAACGTTCTCCAGGCGCTCCGCCGGAAACGCCACGGGAACGTCCCACTCCTTGTTGTATTCCGTAAGACTGACGAACTTGCCCAGGTCCGGCACCAACTCACGGTCAAAGGCATCAAAGTCCTTTTCGATGAAAGCCCGGGTGATCTGCCTGGCACGATCGGAACGGTAGTTCATGTTGATGATCACATCACCATCATTTACAACGACCTTCTCACCATCGGTCGGCACGATGACGGTGGCATCGACGAATTCATCGGTCTCGCCGCGCTCATAGGCCATTTCCAGGCCTTGCTCAGCAGTGGCTGCAATACAAGATGCCTCTCCCAAGGTGATCAGGTCATAGGCTTTTTTGATACGTTCCCAGCGATGATCCCTGTCCATGGCAAAATAGCGGCCGATGATGCTGGCAATGCGGCCAGTCCCCGTTTCAGCAAACACTTCATCCATTGCCCTGAGAGAAGCCATGGCGCTTTTCGGCGGCATGTCACGGCCATCGAGGAAAGCATGAACATAAATTTTCCTGGCGCCACGATCCGCTGCCAGTCTGACCATGGCATGGATGTGCTCCTCATGAGAATGCACTCCCCCCGGGGAGAGCAGACCGATGATATGCACTGCGGCTTCGTTATCCACGGCAATGTCCACCGCGCCGGTCAGCGTCGCGTTGCTGAAGAACGAGCCGGTACGGATGGAGCGGCTGACACGGGTAAATTCCTGGTACACGACGCGGCCGCTACCCAGATTCAGGTGCCCGACTTCGGAATTACCCATCTGTCCACTGGGTAGACCCACAGCGGAACCCGAGGTTTGCAGCGCCGCGTGCGCCCCCTCGTTCCAGAGACGATCCCATACCGGCGTACGGCCTGCTGCAATGGCATTGTTTTCCTCTTCCTCGCGCAATCCCCAGCCATCGAGGATGATCAATACAACAGGACGGGGGGTGTCTTTCATTTCCAATAGGCTCGCTGACAGATTTTTTCGGGCTACAAACCTGGATCCATGGATTCAGGCACGTAATTTGTCATTTTATCAGAATTTATCTCATGACTCGTTCGGCAATAATGCCCGGTTATGGGGAAAATCACCCAAAACCGCTAATTTGCTTGCAGTTCCCCCACTAAAACAGTGTATTATTGTATTAGCGTGTTATAAAGAACTCATGTACCCAGATGAACAGGAGAGTGGTTTGTGAAGACTTTTGATTCCTCCCCGAAAAACAAGATCCAGGAATTTGGCGAAAGCATGGCACTGATACAGGACGATAGTGACATCGAGCGCGCCTCCCGCGCCCTGAAAGCCATGTCCCACCCCTTGCGCCTGAAGATCCTCTGCACCCTGGGTGAAAATGAAGTCAGCGTGCATGACATCGTTGCCAAGGTGGGATCGTCTCAAAGCAACATCTCACAACATCTGGCTATCCTGCGCGACAAGGGCATACTGGACGCCCGCAAGGATGCCAACCGGGTTTTCTACCGGGTTGCCGATGGCCGTACGCTGCAACTCATCGACATGATGCGCCAGGTATTCTGCTCTCACGCACACTGAACTCCGCCAAACCCATCGAAAATCTCCCGGGGAGTAAAGTTGCGTTATAATTACGCTCTTTTTTCCTGCACTTGTGGTCATTGTGTTCATATTAAGGGAAACTGTTGCTTTTCCATTGGCAGAAAGATTACC
>DTXR01000060.1 GCA_012962365.1 Chromatiaceae bacterium
GTTGCCCAGGGGCTACACGCTGTACGAAGGCGGCACCCTCAAGACATTGCAGCAAAGCCAGGATACCGGCTACAAGCTGCTGGCACTGGCCCTGTTCCTGGTGCTGGTGGTGATGGCGGTGCAATATGAATCCCTGCGCAACCCCGTCATTATACTGTTCAGCGTGGTGTTCTCCTTCATCGGTGTGGCGCTGGGTCTGAAATGGACAGGCACGGCCATCTCCATGCCGGTGTGGCTGGGCATGATCATGCTCGCGGGAATCGTGGTCAACAACGCCATCATTCTGGTGGAGTACATCGAAATCAAGCGCGGGGAAGGTTTACCCAGGGTGCAGGCGATCGTGGAGGCCGCCAGACTGCGCCTGCGGCCCATTCTCATGACTACCCTGACTACGGTGGTTGGCATGCTTCCCCTGGCACTCGCGTGGGGCCAGGGATCTGAAATGCTTCAGCCGTTGGCAATCACCATCGTTTCGGGGCTGTCTTTCTCGATGCTGGTCAGCCTGTTACTGGTTCCCAGTTGCTACCGCTATGCCAGCAAGTCCGACAAGCCGACGATTTGAACACTACTGAAAAACAGGACAATAGGCGTTGACCTGGTGTCCCTGCAAGTAGGATCCATTGATTTTTTCGGTAATGAAGTTCGCCACTTCCCGGTCGGCATCGCCCAGTTCGATTTTCCATTCTTGAGGCCGGCCCTTGCATTCCGGCCCGCAGGGTTCGATCCTGCTGATCGGGTAATACTGATTCACCAACTCCATCAATGAGCCGGGCTCCACTTCTTCGGGTATATCACTCAGTAGAATGACCATTTCTCTCACCTCCTTCTGCCAGTTCAACCAGAAGCCTACTGACTCCCGGTGCGGACCCCAGATAAGGTGCGAGTTGAATGGAAACATGCGGATTAGCGGCACGCGCCTTTTCCACCTCCGCCGGAATGTCTTCGCTGACATGCCGTCCGGCGGACAGAAAATAGGGCAATACCACGACCTCCTCCGCGCCAAGCCTTACGCATTCATCAATACCTTCCGGAATGGAAGGCTGGGCCAGCTCCAAAAAGCCGGCCATGACCACGTCAAACTCCTCCTCACCTTTTTCTTCTTGTAGCCGCTCACACAGCTTTATTACTTCGTCATTCGAAGCCATGCGCCGGCTGCCGTGTGCTACCACGAGCAACGCTTTCATGCCTGCAGGCTCTTGTCGGCCACTTCATAGACATCGCGGGAAACGGATTCTTTGCTGCTGATCCGCTCCAGTTGCGTGCAAGCCAAACGCTGGCGATTCGCATCGTAATGCCGCCAGCGTGACAGATTCCGCAACAGTCGTGCAGCAATCTGGGGATTGATGCTATCCAGTTCGAGCACCTTGTCCACGAGAAAAGTATACCCCTTCCCGTCGGCGGAATGGAAGCGAAGGGGATTTCCTGCGGCAAAACTGCCGATAAGTGCGCGAACCTTATTGGGATTGTTGATGGAAAAAGCAGGATGCCTTTCCAGTTCCAGGATCCGAGCTAGTGTGTCTTCCCGACTGGAACGCGCCTGAACACTGAACCACTTATCCATGACCAGGGGATCATGCTGCCAGCGAGCGGCAAAATCTTCCAGTATGTGCGCTCTTTCCGGCATATCACCATCAGCGATCAGCACCAGCGCAGCCATGGCGTCGGTCATGTTGTGCCCGGATCTGTATTGATCCGTACAGACGTTTATCGCCTCATCACTCCCACCTGCCACCAGGTAAGACAACAGCAGATTTTTCAAGCGCCGGCGACCGATGGCTTCCGGTGTGATCCGGTATTCGCCCTGATCCTGCAAGCCCCGGTAGTGCTGCAGCAAGTCATCGCCCAAGGTGTGCGCGATATGGGCCTTCACCTGCTCCCGCGCGGCATGGATACCCTCGACATCGATCACCGCCATCTGTTCTCCCAGAAAGGACTCCGACGGCAGGGACAATACCTCAGACAACAGGGCGGCATCCGTATGGGCGGCATCCAGGGCGCGATGGAAAGCGTGGGTATATTCGGCCAGCATGTCCTCTGCCCGGGGTGTCTGCGCCACCCGATTCAGGATGACCCGTTGGGCCAGTTGCCGTCCTGCATCCCAGCGGTTGAAACCATCGGTATCATGGGCCATGAGGAAAACCAGCTCGTGATCCGCGTAGGGGTAGTCGAGCTTTACCGGCGCCGAAAAACCGCGCAACAAAGAAGGAGTCGGCTCTTCCACAACATTCACGAAAGTGAAACTCTGTTCCCTGGCGGTGACCTCCAGCAATTCCGGGTGTACGGCATCGTCTTCGCGCTGCAGGGGCATGTCCCTGCCGTGGCTGTCCAGCAGACCAACCACCACAGGAATATGAAAAGGCGGCTTGTCGCTTTGCCGCGGCGTATCAGGCACTTTCTGGACGACATGCAGGTGATACGAGCCAGCATCGGCATCATATTCTCCCCGCACCGTCAGTTCCGGCGTGCCGGCATAGTCATACCAGTGTTTGAACTGCGCAAGATCCCGGCCTGCTGCATCCGCCATGCAGGCCACGAAATCATCGGTAGTGACCGCCTGTCCGTCATGGCGCTCAAAATACAAGTCAGTCGCCTTGCGGAACAGCGCCGGACCCAACAGATTCGCCTGCATGCGCACCACTTCCGCCCCCTTCTCATACACGGTCACGGTGTAGAAATTGTTGATTTCCATATACGCTGCCGGACGCACCGGATGGGCCA
>DTXR01000061.1 GCA_012962365.1 Chromatiaceae bacterium
AATCTCATTGTCACCATCAGCCAGAATTCCATCGGCAATGCCATCACCGAACTGTTGGGCGTGGTGGTCAAACGGATACCGGACGCCAAGGCCTACGAGCAGGCCGAACCCGCCCTCATCGACAAATTGCTGGAGGTACGGCGCAGGCTGGTGCGCGCCGACCTGGGCGAAGGTATCGCCACGCCCTATTGGAAATCGGAATAAAAATGGGCCGGCGCCGGGTATATCGACGCCGGCCCTGCGAACCCGCCTGCCTCAAGCAGCCTGGTTCGACAGCCTTGCGGCCAACAGAGAATCAGAACAAATCGGCAAGGAGCTTCTTCAGTTCGTCAAACCAACCTTTGCCGCTTTTGCCTCCTGCCACCTTGTCCTTGATGCTCTCGATCTGCTTATACAAGGGCTTGAATGCATCCTCAGAACCGTAACCCAATACTTCCGCCAGTTTCAATTCTGCAGTAGATGCTTCAAGCAAGGCATTGAGTTGCTTGTTTTCTTCATCTGAACGCTTTTCCTTTTGCGCCAGTTCGTCCGCTTTGGCCAGCATGTGCTGACTGCGCAGCAACGGCAGAGGAACCACCTCAGTAGTCACCACCAGGGTGTTGAGTGCAGCCTGCAAAGCCAGCTGAGCCGCCTTGGTGTCACCTTTGTCCAGCAAAGGCGAAATGGCTTTAATAGCTTCTGGATAGGTCGCCAGGGGAATGCTGGTGGTACTGATCACCACCTCGCTGGCCAGATTAGCCATCAAAAGACGGGCATCCTGTACCTTGCCATCATCCAGCAAGTCTTTGGCTTCCTTGACCACGGCTTTCACCGTATCCACATCGGCGAACAGATCGTAAGTCACCATGCTCACATCCACAGGCACCAGCGCCAGCTTGGGATCACGGGCCAGAATCAGCTCCAGTTTGCCAGTTGCCGCTTCCAGGGCCTTGAGTGCTTCCTCTGTCTTGCCGTCATTCAAAGCCTGCAGGGCTTTTTGGGTTTGCTCGATGGCAGATACGGCCTCCTCGGTGATTTTGCTCCGCTGCGTGGCCGCCTTGTCCGCAGAAGCTTGATCCACCTGAGACTGCACCGCCTGGCTCTGGGTGGATTTCTCCTGCGCCTTTTCTGGCAGGGCCGAAGCCTGAGCATGGCTGGCAACGATCAAGATAGCTGGTAGCATAAATGCCAACGTTTTATGTATACATTTTTTCATATTCCATCTCCTATCATTCTTCAACTTCATCAACGGGTTTGGGCAATCCGGCAAGTTTGCAGACCATTTGTACCGGACCTTTTGGAAACAGCTGATACAGAAAATCCCGGTACGCTTTTGTGTCGCGATACCGTTTGCCATGACGCTTACCCAGGGTCTTCAGGAAAGTGTGCATGCTCGGATGCCGCATATGATCCTCATAGTACTCACGAAAGTAATAGATCATTCCCCAGTGGGTGTCCGTCAGCTTCAAGCCCTCCTGCTCTGCAATAGCCTCAGCCACGGCTTCATCCCAATCGTCAGGATTGAGCAGGTAGCCCTCTTCATCCGTCTCGATTGTCTTGTTGTTTACATTCATCATGATTGTTTCTCCTAAACACTAAAATCGGCAGTCATGTTGCCAATACGCGAATACACTTGGAGACAACGGTCAAATTTTTCAAGCGACGAAGACGATTCAGAGCCAATCTGTGACTCGTGCTTGCACACAAGAGATGATCACGAAAACAGGGTAAGAAGCAGAAAATCCAGACTGATGGCGAAGCCAGGC
>DTXR01000062.1 GCA_012962365.1 Chromatiaceae bacterium
CGTTTTCTTCTTTATCAGCAGCCCATCTTTCCTGTTGAGGGTGGAATGGCTGCAAAACCCATGGCCATGGAAATTCTGCTGCGCATGGTGGATAAGGACGGAAACCTGGTCACACCTGACAAGTTTCTTCCACCGGCGGAGCGCTATAATCTCATTGCAGTGATTGATCGTTGGGTAGTTCGCAAACTGTTCAACTGGCTGGCAACGCACCCCGACAAGGATGCTCTTCCCGGTTTGACAACCATCAACCTTTCCGGCGCTTCCATCGCCGACCCTCTGTTTCTGGATTTCGTTCTTGAGCAGTTGCACACGCCCGAACTGGAGCCAAATTCCATCTGTCTGGAAATCACCGAAACTGCAGCGATCACCAACTTGTCCAAGGCACGCCGCTTCATCACCGAATTGAGCAATGCTGGCTGCCAGTTCGCCCTCGACGATTTCGGCAGCGGCATGTCTTCCTACGGCTACCTCAAAAACCTGTCTGTCGATTTTCTGAAGATCGACGGGCAGTTCGTTCAGCACATGGATAAGGATCCCATCAGCCTGGCCATGGTTCGATCCATCAATGAAATCGGGCAGCTCATGGGCAAAAGGACTATCGCGGAATTTGCAGGCAATGCCGAAATCATGTCCATGCTACAGGCAATGGGCGTGGATTATGCTCAAGGCTTCTACCTGGGAGAACCTGCGCCATTGGACGATCTGCTGCCCCAGAACACTTAAACGCTCCTCGCACAAGAATCAGGCGAAGGCGCTCCTGCGCCGCTGTTGACGCTGAATCTCGTGCTGCGCTACCTGCTCACACATCGAACCTGCCATAGGGAAGACAGCCTCGATACATTGACTAAACCACTTCTAATATGATATAGAAAAGGCGGTCGATGCGGGAAATCTCGCAGCGGTAGTGTTATTTCTGCAAGAAGTTCTATCCTGGCTTTCATCTCATAGCTATTAAGCTGCAGTAAAGGAAGTAACCACCAGAGACAAGGAGATCAACACCATGAAACCCCTTCTATCCCTACTCACATTGATTGGTTTTGGTGTTTCGGCACTGAATGCCAGTACCAACCTGCGCGTCATTGCCGAAGACGAACAACAGGCTGCCGGCTTTCCTGCAGGATCAACCTATCAGTATTTTGAGGCTCCAGTCACCGGCAACGGCGGCCAAGTCGCCTTCAGCGGCGATGTGCAGGACAGCAGCGGCTCGACCAGCGCCATCTGGTACGGCAAACCGGGACGACTCGACGTTGCGATACGGGAACGGGAATCTCCTGCCGGATTTCCCGCCAATGTGGTTTTCAGCTCGGCAATCTCCGAGACGTTGACACTATCCGATTCGGGCAACCTGGCTTTTGCTGCAAACATGGATGGCGCTCGATCCGGCAGGGCTTACCTGGCTTCCATCGATGGCACCACCTACGGTGTCATTCAGGAAGGCGTCGCCGCTATGGGATTCCCTCCGGGAACCACGATAGAAAGCCTCAAGAAATTCGTATTCGCTGACCCAGGCATGGCAATCGAGGGAGTAACCAGCCAAGGACAGGGGTTCATCGGGTTCTGGAACAAGCACAGCATCGAACCCGTCATATCGACCGACACCGAGTTTACCCAGCTCTATCCCGGCTGCAGGTTTTCTTGGCTTTCGCTTTTAGATGTAAACCGGGATGGCGAAGTGCTCTTCAAGGCAATACTGGAGTCCACAGGAACAGCAAGCTGTCCCAATGACGGGCTGTTTACATGGAAAACAACTATATTCCGGCAAATCGTGGTGGCAGGACAACACCTGCCCGGGATGCCCGATGGGAGCGAGTTTGCAAGCAACACCTTCACATCCGAAAGCATCAACAACAATGGCGATGTTTCTTTTCAGGCTGAGACGATGGATGCCGGATTTGACTTTCACAAGGCCTCCTGGATAGCCTATGCCGATGGAGGTATGGCACCCGTTGCCCTGGAAGGCGAAATCTTGCCGAACAGTCCGGCGGAAACCCTAGTGCTCGATACAGCAATATCCGCAGCAAGCAGGAACAGGACTACCGTTCTCCGGGCAACATCCTCCACAAAGGCCGGCCTCGTACTCGCCGGCCTTCCCAAGCAGGGAGCAAGCTATACTGATTTGAGCCACCCGGGAACTTCCCATCTCGATGTGCTGCTGCGTTCCGATGAGCCACCCCCGGGTTTCGGACCCAGCTGGTATCTGCAAGAGATTGTCCAGGCCCAGATCAACAACCAGGACAATTACAACCTGTGGGTAAATGCCAGGGATGCAGCGGACACAAGCCCCCAACCACACATGCAAATCTGGCAGGGCAGTAATGCTGCCAATCTGCGCCTGCTGGTGATGGAGAACGAGCCGGTATTGATCGATGGCCTTTCTGGCACATTGAACGACATTGATTACCCCTCGGGGTGGGCAAGCACTCCTGCCAGCAGTAACAGCGGCAAACCCATACAGTTCAACGACTTTGGACAATTGGTTTTCCTGGCAAAGCGGGAACAAAACGCACACCAAGTACTGCTCATTGGCATGGCGGCCACGCCCGAGTGCTCCGGTCTCGTGGTGGGCATTTCCAGCCGCACCTATGCCGATGGCGAGATCATCCGTTGTGTGGGAGATGAATCATTGTCGACCGTTGTGAACGAAACCGTCCACGTCTCCAGCGGGGCTGAAGTGACCTACGAATCCCCTGCCATTCGCCTGAACCGCGGTTTTTCAGTGGCCGCTGGCGGCAACTTTGTTGCCATCACGCCCTGAGCCGGGTGCATCGGGCAACACCGGACTTGCTGCGGTTCTCAGAAAAACAGTATCGACCAGAATTTCCTTAACAAACAGGCGCTGTTCCTGAATAATGCCCCGTCTATTCATTCAGGAGTTGTAAGCCCGTGGAATCAACAGCCTCTTTCATGCAAGCCGTTAAACAGGCCCGTTCCTATGGCATCGGCGAGTTTCTGGAAATCATCGGTGAGCTGTCCCAGGAAAGCACCAAAAAAGGACTGCTCAGCCGCAAGACCAAGGAACTGATTACCTTCGGTATAGCATTGCACAAGCATTGTGAGCGGTGCATCCGCATTCATGCAGAAGATGCCAAGAAGCTTGGCGCCAAGGAAAAGGGACTGGAGCAGGTTCGGAAGATTTCTCTGTTCATGCGGTCGACCCCGGAAAAGGACGAACACCTGTGGAGCACCTGGA
>DTXR01000063.1 GCA_012962365.1 Chromatiaceae bacterium
ATACCTGAAGACCCCTTGGCACAGATCACACCCTTGTTGAGCGGATGGTCTGGGTTGCCCTGGATATACCGGATCTTGCCCTCTTCCAATGTCACGCGGATACCGCAACGGCAGGCGCACATATAGCAGGTAGTATTCTTGACCTCCACCCGCCCCATATCCTGGTCATTGTATTCCGTGGGATCCAGCATGTTTCCAGCTCAGTAAAGAATCAGCGCGACAATTAATTAAGTATAATATTAGCTGAGTCTAATGTATACAAACGAGCACATATATCACGTAGTAAATACGTCTTTGATAAAGTACAGGAAGCAGGCTGATTGCGGGGTTACTGGCATTTATAGCCGGGAAACGACCTGGTAGCTACTTTCCCTAACAGCCACCACCACGCTGCAGTTTCTCCAGGTCACGAACAGTAACCATGCGTCGGGAAACGGAAATCGCACCCTCACGTTCCAATGCATGGATGACGCGGGAAAAGGTTTCGGGGGTCAGATTCAGAAGGGAAGCAGTATTCGCCTTGGTATCCGGCAGATCCACGGAAAGATTCGCTTCACCGATCTGACGTTTGTGTTCGATTTCCCGCAACAGGTAACCAACTACCCTTTCCCGGGACGTGAGCAGGCAGAACGCCTCCATGTCGGCAAACATGTTACACAGGCGCCTCGCCATGTTGCCCAGCATGAATTCGGCCGCCTTGTGGTCGGTGCTAACCACCTTGTGGAAAGCGGAAGAAGAAACATGAAGCAGGCGACTGTCCACTAGGGCTTGCGAATAATAAGGCCACAGGCTGTCAGCAAGCACAACCGATTCACCAAAACTCTGATGCCGGTGAACGATCTCCACGACTTTCTCCGTGCCACGCGAAGAAATGAACGCTAGCTTTATCTTGCCATCCAGAACGAAATAAAATCCTTGAGCCGTATCCCCTTTTTGGAACAAACGCTCTCCTTTTTCAGCAACAACCTCCTTGGAGCCCTTTGATAGCAAGTACAACAAATCCGACTCAAGATTCTCGAAGATTGGCATACGGTTCAGTAAGCCAGATATTGCAAACGCATCCATCACACTCTCCTCGAACACAAGGTTGAAAACAAAAGCTTTCGCCTTGCCCGGCCCGGAAATATGCAACTATTCAGGCAGAACGTACCGCAGGCACTTTATATTATTGTTATCAAACTTTTTTACGCTAAAAAACAACATCTTGCATTGATATTTCGCAACCAGGCATCTCTTTATGCAGCATAAACAATAAAGGGGCGCAACTTTCGTTGCCCCCCTTTATTGCCGGATACTACTTTGCCTACTTCGCAGGCTGAGCCGGTGCCTGTGGCTGCGCAGGTGCTGCCGGTGCTACAGGAGGCGCGCCATAAGGGGCATATCCATAAGGCGCATATCCATAGGGAGGATAGCCATAGGGGCCATAATAATCGTAGTAACGATTGTAGCCATATCCACGGCCATAACCGGAACCACGAGCACCGCCACTGAATCCGAAGCTGAAATCACCGGAGCCATCACCCCAGCCATCCCATGCGTCATCCCAGGCATTGTTGTGCCAGCCACGATCACCCCATGGGCCGCCCCACCAGGCGGAAGCAGAAGCGGAAGCGGCTACCAGAGCTGCAACCGCAGCAACCTTGATAACTTTTTTCATGATCATCTCTCCAATTGAATGAAACACAGTCTTGGAAGCTTGTGAATCACAATCGACAATTCCACGAAACTTCCCTTCATGGAACCACTGCTCAAGTCATGAAATCATGCATTTTCTCAATCAATGATTCCTTGTTGAAAGCACTAATCAACTTCTTGTCTTTCTATGTTTAGTATTTGCTTTTTTTCTAATATAGTCAATTGGAATTTTCAATTCATAAAACACCGATCATAGACTTACTCAACAAAGAAATCATCGTCTTCGATTTCCTGGTCTTTTCCATCGACAATCAAATGTTCTCTGCGCTGCATGTAGGAATCCCGAACAAAACTATAAGGATCCAACGCAGCTGTTTGCAGAACCCGACTCGCCTTCAACAAATCAGCCCGTCGATCGACGTATCTAATGCCATATAATGACCAGCTGATCGTTGCACTGTCTATTTGAGTATAGATCGGATTCACCACCCAGTCTCCGGCAAAGCCGATCGCGTCTCGTACACTGCTGGGTCCGATAACCGGCAATACCAGGTACGGACCACTGGAAAAGCCCCATTTGCCCAGCGTCTGTCCGAAATCTTCCTCATGCTTTTCCAAGCCCATCTTGCTGGCCACATCAAGAAATCCCAGAATACCGACGGTGCTGTTGACGCCAAAACGGCCCATGTCAGACAACGCTTCACCAAATTTGAACTGCAGCAGGTTGTTAAGGCTGATCTGCACATCCTCCAGGTTGGCGAAAAAGCGGGTGATGCCCCGGTCGACGGGCGCCGGCGTGATGGTTTGATAGCCCCGTGCCAACGGCCTTGCTACGTATTCATCCAGTTTTTCATTGAACGTGTACATGGAACGATTGAAAGGCTCCCAGGGATCCGATTGATCTGCGCCTGTCGTTGCACAGCCTGATCCAAGAAGGGCAATGACCAGTATGCCTGCCCAACACAATGAATACCGTGCTGGAAATGATCGTAATCTCATCCGTCTTCCTGATGACAAATCCATCTGGACACTCTAATTTGCGCAAGGGAAATAAAAATTGTAGCAGTAAACCGGTTTCCATGACGGCAAAATGCCGGGCAATCAAGATCTTGTCGCCAAACCCAAAGCCATGCTTTATGCTTTCACCGATGGAAACGAATCCACTCATACCTACTATCGACCGCCGCTTTCGCGGATTTCTTCCCGTGGTCGTCGATGTGGAAACCGCCGGATTCAATGCGGCTACAGATGCCTTGCTGGAGATTGCCGCAGTCATTATCGATATGGATGAACAGGGCTTCCTTCATCCCGGTAAGGCGGTTGACTGCCATGTGGAGCCTTTCCCCGGCGCCAATCTTGACCCCAAGGCCCTGGCCTTCACCGGCATCGACCCCCACCATCCGTTCCGCTTCGCCAAGCCGGAAAAAGAGGCATTGGAAGACGTATTCAAGCCCATTCGCCAGGCGATTAAGCAACACAATTGCAGCAGAGCCATTTTAGTCGGACACAATGCCTTTTTCGATCTTGGTTTTCTCGATGCTGCGGTGGAAAGAACCGGCATCAAGCGCAATCCCTTCCACCCCTTCAGCACGTTCGACACGGTATCCCTGGCCGGACTGGCCTATGGGCAGACCGTACTGGCAAAAGCCGTGGTGGCTGCCGGTATCGAATGGGATGGCAACGAAGCCCATTCCGCTCTGTATGACACCCAAAAGACCGCGGAGCTGTTCTGCGCCGTGGTCAATCGGTGGCAGGAACTGACACTGTTGGCAGACACCGGGTCAGCCGCAGAAAACGCCACACCAGCCAGATCGCCGACAGGGTAAGCCCCGCAACCAGCCCCATCCACAGCCCTTGCGGGCCAATCTGCCGCGAAAAGCCCAGATACCAGGACAGGGGCAAACCCCAGAGCCAGTACACAACCAACGTGATCATCATGGGGTAGAACGTATCCTTCATGCCCCGTAATGCACCGTTGGCGCTGATCTGTATGCCATCGGACAACTGGAAGATGGCCGCCATAAGCAGCAGTTTGACCGCCAGATCACGCACCTGAGGATCTGCGGTGTAGACAGCGACGATGTCCTGCGGAAACAGGAACAGCACACTCGCCGTCAGGGTCATGCAGGCAGCCGCGAAGCCAATGCCCACGAAGCCCCGGAAACGCACCAGCCAGGTTCTGCCCTCACCCAGGGCATGCCCTACCCTCACCGTGGTGGCGGAGCTGATGCCCAGGGGAATCATGAACGCCATCGCAGCGACATTCAGCGCCACTTGGTGAGCGGCCACCTCAGTCACACCCAACTTGCCCATGAGCAGCGCCACCGCCGCAAACATGCCGACTTCCGCCACCAGCGACACGGCAATGGGTGCTCCCACGCGCAGCATCTCCCGCGTTTTCCGCCATTCCCGCGCTTCTGCCGGCGTGATCCAGATAAAACGGTAGCGCCTGTGGCGCAGGATATAGCCCAGGAGCAGGAACAACTGCAGCCACATGACCAGGGCCGTCGCCCAGCCTGCGCCTTCGGCGCCCATCGCAGGCACACCCAGCTTGCCAAACATGAACACCCAGTTGGCCAGCACATTCGCCAGCAATGCAATCAGCTGGATTATCATCATGGGCTTGGTATAGCCAATGCCTTCGCTGAGAAAGCGCAACGCCAGATAGCCCACGATCGCCGGCATCCCGAAAGAAACGGCCTTCACATAGGCTGCCGCCACCCGGGTGATGCCGTCATCCAGATGCAGCAGGAACAAGCCATGAGCCATCAGCCAGATACTGCCAACCGCCAGCACCGACAGAACCAGCACCGTTCTTCCTGCCTGCTCCATGAGATCACGAATCGCACCGAAACGCGCCGCCCCGAAAAAATGGGATGTCATGCTGGATACGGCCATCAGCAGCCCAACGCAGAACAGATAGGGCAGGATCCACAAATTGACGCCCACGGCGATGGCACCCAGATCCAGCGGCCCCAAACGCCCGGCCATGACCGTATCCGTGAAGCCCATGGCCACCTGAGCCACCTGCGCGAGCACGATGGGGCCTGCCAACCTGGCGTTCAGTCGGATCTCCCTCTTCACTGAGCGGTAGTCCAAGTTTCCAAATCCCCAAAAATGGAAAAGGCGGGAAAACCCGCCTTTTCGTTTTCATTCCGGAAAAGAAATCAGCTGTTCTGATCCTCTTCCTGCGGCCATTTCTTTGCGGCTTCCTCGAGCATTTTCTTCAACTCACCACTGGCGTGAAGTTCCAGGGTAATGTCACATCCACCCACCAGTTCACCATCCACATATACCTGTGGGAAGGTTGGCCAGTCGGCAAACTTGGGCAAGTTCTCGAAAATCTCGGGGTCTGCCAGGATATTCACATAAGCAAACTTCTCACCACAGTCCTGCAGGGCGGCTGCCGCACGGGAGGAAAAACCACACTGGGGAAACTGGGGTGTCCCTTTCATGTAGATAATGATGGGATTGCTCTCCACCTGTTCTTTGATTCTTTCTAATGGATCCATGATTCTGTTCTCACTCGTTATTGGTAGGGATACCGGAGCATTTTACCCCGGCATTCCGGTACAACCAAGCAGGATTCGCCATTACTCCAAGACCGTACAATTCAACCACATATTTCATTGAAAAACGAAGGAAGATGACGGCGCCTGGATCACTGACCTCTACCGCCCAGCAAAGCGGCTCTTTCCCCGCTTTTGCCGGCACGGGCACGATTGCGATTTTGCTGACCACCGGCATTGGGCTTTTTCGCCACTTTGCCGGATCCCCGCTTTCCCTTGGAAGCCGAAACACTGGATTTTCCGCGGCTGGAAGCAGGCTGCTTTGCAGAAGCGCCGCCACGCCGACGAGTCTGACCCTGTTTGCGTGACTGGCCACCGCCTTTGGTGTTCCTGCCTCTTTGTATGGGTTCTGCCTTGATGCTGGGATCAGGCTCGTAACCTTCCAACACTTCACTGGGAATTTCCTTCTTCAGCAGACGCTCGATATCCCTGAGCAGCTTGTGCTCATCAACACAAACAAGAGACACCGCTTCACCTTCATTGCCGGCACGGCCGGTACGGCCTATCCGGTGAACATAGTCTTCCGGTACGTTAGGCAGTTCAAAATTCACCACATGAGGCAACTGGCTGATATCCAGGCCACGAGCAGCTATATCTGTCGCAACCAACACCCGTACATCACCATTCTTGAAGCCGGCCAGCGCTTTGGTACGCGCACCCTGGCTCTTGTTGCCGTGAATGGCCGCAGCACTGAGGCCATCCTTTTCCAACTGTTGGGCAAGACGGTTGGCACCGTGCTTGGTGCGTGTGAACACCAGCACCTGGCGCCAATCACGTGATCCGATCATGTGACTCAACAGTTCGCGCTTGCGACGCTTGTCCACGGGATGAACCACCTGATCGATGCGTTCCGCCGTGGTATTGCGCTGGGCAACCTCGATCAGCTCGGGCTGGTTGAGCAGACGGTGGGCCAGATCCTTGATCTCCCGGGAAAAGGTCGCCGAGAACAGCAGGTTCTGACGCTTGCCGTTTTCCGGCAACAATGCCAGCACCTTGCGGATATCATGGATAAAACCCATATCCAGCATGCGGTCAGCTTCATCCAGCACAAGAAATTCCACCCTGGACAAGTCCACGGTCTTCTGGCTCACATGGTCGAGCAACCTGCCCGGCGTGGCCACCAGCACATCGACGCCACGGCGCAGCTTGTCGATCTGGGGATTGATCTTCACGCCGCCAAACACCACGGCGGATCGCAGGTGCAGGTGGCTGCCATAGGTTTCCACACTGGCGCCAACCTGGGCTGCCAGTTCTCGGGTGGGCGTGATAACCAACGCACGCACCGGGCGCTGCCCCTTGGGCAACGGTGTTTCACTGAGACGCTGCAACAACGGCAAGGTAAAACCAGCGGTTTTGCCGGTACCTGTCTGGGCGCCGGCCATGACGTCCTTTCCCTGCAGAATCACGGGAATGGCTTTCTTCTGGATAGGTGTAGGTTCTGTGTAGCCCTGATCGCTGATCGCGCGCAGGAGTTCGGCTCGCAGGCCGAGGGTATCGAATGACATTTGGAATTAAGCTCCAGTCTTGCCCTCTCTGCAATTCGTTTAGGGGGCCTCTGATTAAGTCTGGACGAAGTAGATTGCGAATCAGAATGTCCGGATTCGAGACGCAAATCGCACGTAATAGCAAGCTATTACGAAGATTTCTTTGCTTGTTCGTTCTCCTCATCCTTCTCTTAAGGATTACCTC
>DTXR01000064.1 GCA_012962365.1 Chromatiaceae bacterium
GACTTGCAAACGACATTGCGCCACTGCCTGAGAATTTACAATCACCATATCCCTCAGAAAAATCTGGGGCACATCACGCCTGTTCAGGCGCTCAAGAATTGGCAGAAAGAACAACCGGAATTATTCAAAAAGAAAGTATATGATCTATCGGGACTTGACATATATATAGACCAATAATCTGGTCTTGCTGATTTTTTTCCAGGAATATTTCAGCAAGCGATTATTTCTTTTTTCGTGCCCGGGGATGGGCCTGATCATAGATTTCTGCAAGGTGTTGAAAATCCAGGTGGGTGTAGATCTGGGTGGTGCTGATGTCGGCGTGTCCCAGCAGTTCCTGTACGGCTCTGAGATCACCGGAAGATTCCAGCAGATGGCTGGCAAAGGAATGACGCAGCAGGTGCGGATGTACATGCTGGGTGGCGCCCTGTTGCCTGGCGCGCAGATCCAGGCGGCTTTGCACGGAGCGGGGGCTGAGACGAGTGCCCCGCTGGCTGACGAACAGGGCGGTTTCTTCGGGCCTGGCCAGTTGGGAGCGTACTGCCAGCCAGCGGTCGATCGCCTCCAGCGCCTTTCTGCCTACGGGCAGACGCCGGGTCTTGCTGCCCTTGCCGGTGACTTCCAGCATGGCGTCGCTGCCGTCCAGGCTTTGCAGATCCACGGAAACCAGCTCGGCCAGGCGCAGGCCGGAAGAATACAGCAGCTCCATCATGGCCTGATCGCGCAGATCGAGAGGGCTGTCGCCAGATAGTTCCAGCAGTTGACCCAGCTGATCCACTTCCAGAGTCTTGGGCAGTTTGCGCTTGACCTTGGGGGCACGCACGCCAATGGCCGGATTCTGTCTGGTAAGTTCTTCGCGGTTGAGAAAGCGGTAGAAAGACCGCAACGCCGCGAGCCGGCGCTGCAGGCTCTTGCCGGACAGCCCCTGCCGGTGGCGCTGGGCGGCGTAGCTGCGCAGGGTGGCTTGGTGCAGCTTGAGCCAGTCAAGGGGCGAGCGCTCGTCATGCCACTGCCGGAAGTCGGTGAGGTCGCGGTGGTAGGCATCGATCGTGCGGGGCGACAGCCGTCTTTCCAGGGCGAGGTGCTGCAGGAATCTTTCCACCAGTGGATCGCTGGTGGTGGGGGCGCTCATAGTATCTCGCGGGTATCCATGGACTGCAGGCTGAGGCTCACCAGCTCGCCCAGGCGCACCAGAAAATCCACGCTCTTACCGGAGTGAAAGCGTTCCCGATCCTTGCTGCCGATGGCGAGAATGCCGGACAGATCACTGGTGCGGATGGGGATGAGAGCAGCGGAGCCTTCCTCGCCGGCCTGTTCGCCAAACAGCGTCTTTAGTTTGTCTGCCTTGAGGGGGCCGCAGGTGGGCTTGTCTGTGTCCATGAAGGTGCGGAACATGGTCAGGCCGGATTCGCTGACCTGGGCTTCTTCCAGCTCACGGGTAGAGAACAGCTTGAGTTCCACCGCATCCGCATTGAAGCGCTCGCGCAGTTCGTCCTGCAGGGTGGCGAGGATGTCTTCACGGCTCTGGGCTTCGATGAGATTGAGGGTCAGCCGGTGCAGGCGTTGGTTGAGCTGCTCGTTGTCACGGGCGACGGTGACCAGCTCCTGCAGCTGTTTCTGATAGGCCTCCGCCTTGTCTTGCAACATACGAATCTTGTGTTCGAGCAGAGAAACGGCGCCGCCTGTTTTGTGTGGCACGCGCAGGTCGTTGAGCACATCGATATGCCGGATGAAAAAGCCCGGGTGGGAGAGCAGATAATCACAGATCTGCTGTTCGAATTCCTGGTCGATTTGGCTACTCATAGTTCGATCGTTCCTTCAAAAACACTTACTGCCGGACCGATCATCCAAACTGGAGACTGGCCACCTGCCCAGCTTATCACAAGATCGCCTCCGGGTAGATGTACCAAGACCCGTTCGGCCAGCAAACCACGCAACTGGCCGGATACCACAGCGGCGCAGGCGCCTGTGCCACAGGCCAGGGTTTCGCCGGCACCACGTTCGAACACGCGCAAATCGATTTCGTAAGGAGAACGCACGGCCATGAAGCCCACGTTCACGCGCTGGGGGAAGCGTTCATGGTTTTCCAGCGCGGGGCCCAGTGTTTCCACTGGCGCCTGCTCCACATCGTCTACCAGCAGCACGGCATGCGGGTTGCCCATGGAAACCGCGCCGATCTGCAAGGTCTGTCCGTTTGCCGTTATGTCGTAAACGGGCAGCTCCTTGTCCGCGACAAAGGGTATGAGTGCGGGCTGCAACACGGGTGGCCCCATATCCACCCGCACCTGTTCATCTTCTTCCAGGTACAGCTGGATATCACCGCCGGCGGTGCCGACGCGGATGATTTCCGCGTCGCTGAGCCCCTTGTTGTGAACGAAGCGGGCGAAGCAGCGGGCACCGTTGCCGCACTGTTCAACTTCCGAACCGTCGGCGTTGAAAATGCGGTAATGGAAATCCGTGATTTTACTTTGGGGCGGCTCCACCAGCAGGATCTGGTCGCAGCCTATGCCAAAGCGCCGGTTGGCCAGGAAGCGGAGCTGTAACGGCGTCAGTGCCACTTGCTGATTGATGGCGTCAAAAACGACGAAGTCGTTGCCCAGTCCCTGCATTTTGGTGAAATGGAACAGCATGTCGGCTCAAACCAGCCTGCCCTGAACGGCCAGGTGCCGGTCGCTGATCTGGCTGACCGTGAGCCCCTGCAGGGAGGCGACAGCCAGTTGCCCTCGAATTTCGTCCAGTGTGTAAGCGGCGTACAGAGAGGCCTCGAAATCCCTGCGCAGTACCTCCGGCGCATCGCCGGCGTATTCCGCTATCAGGGCGTCCACCGCCTGTGGTGACTCCGGGCGCAACAGATCCATGACCAGCACGGTGGCATCCGGTTTTGCGCTGTTGCGAATGGTTTGCCACAGATCCTGCGGGTCATTCAGGTGATGCAACAGGCTGTTGGACAGCAGTGCATCGTATTTTTTTTCCAGGCGAGGGGCGGGCAGGTACTGGCAATGCAGGCTGATACGTTGCTCCAGCCCGTTGTTCTCGATGGCCTGCCGGGCCAGATCCAGCATGGCCTGCGCACCGTCCAGGGCATCAATGCTGGCCTGGGGATAGCGCCAGGCAAAGCGAACGGGAATGTCCGCCGGGCCACAGCCCAGATCCAGCGCCAGCCCGGTGAATTCGCCGGCATAAAGCTGTTCGAAAAGCTGAATAAACAATTCATTGGATGCAGAAAAATCGGCCTGGGCATAGGCCAGCGCCTGGTCTGCTTCATCCATCAGCTCTTCCGGTTCGGGAATACGTTTCATGGTATCAGGTGCTCTCCGCGATAGAGTTCGGCGAGGGTTTCCCGCTCCCTCACCAGATACATGTCTGCACCATCCACCATCACTTCGGCGGGGCGCGGACGGCTGTTGTAGTTGGATGCCATGACGAAGCCGTAGGCCCCGGCAGAACGTACTGCCAGCAGGTCGCCGGGCGTGAGGTTCAGCTGCCTGTCTTTGCCTAGAAAGTCGCCGGTCTCGCACACCGGGCCAACGATGTCGTAGCATCCGGGGCGGCCCTCGCTGCGCTCGTCCACCGGCACGATGTTCTGCCAGCTCTGATACAGGGCCGGGCGGATCAGGTCGTTCATGGCGGCATCCACGATGGCGAAATCCTTCTCTTCCGTGGGCTTGATGTATTCCACGCGGGTGAGCAGTATGCCCGCATTGGCGGCGATGGCTCTGCCCGGCTCCATGAAGATTTCATAGGGCTTGTCCCGCAGGCGGGATGAAATCGCCTGGGCATATTCCGCGGGAGAGGGCGGCGTTTCATCCCGGTAGGGCACGCCGAGACCACCACCGATATCCAGATGGTCGATACTGATGCCCATGGCCGCCAGCTTGTCTACCAGCAGCAGGACACGATCCAGCGCATCCAGGAAGGGCGACAGCTCGGTGAGCTGGGAGCCGATATGGCAGTCGATACCCGAGATCGTCAGGCCCGGCAGTTGTGCTGCCTTGCGGTACAGCTGCTCGGCGGCATCGATGGGAATACCGAACTTGTTTTCCTTCAGGCCCGTGGAAATATAAGGGTGGGTCTGGGCATCCACGTCCGGATTAACACGCAGGGCGATGGGGGCTTCCACGCCCATGCCGGTGGCGACCTGCGAAAGACGCTCCAGCTCCGGCTGTGATTCGATGTTGAAACAGCGTATGCCCCGCTCCAGCGCCCGCCGCATTTCATCGCTGCGCTTGCCCACGCCGGAAAACACGACTTTGCTGGCGTTGCCGCCCGCCTTGATGACTCGCTCCAGCTCGCCGATGGAGACGATATCGAAACCCGAGCCCAGGCGTGCCAGCACATTCAGCACCGCCAGGTTGGAATTGGCTTTCACCGCATAGCACACCAGGTGTGGATGGCCGCTGAAGGCGCCGTCGAAGGCGTGCCAGTGCCGCTCCAGGGTGGCGCGGGAATACACATAGCAAGGCGTGCCATGGGTTGCAGCGATGCTTTTCAGAGGCACATCTTCAGCGTATAACTGGCCGTTCTTATAGTTGAAATGATCCATCAGTCGCTTTTCTTTTCCGGTTCGGGCAGGTAGAGAGGGCCCTTGGTGCCGCAGCCGCCCAGTGTCAGCAGTAACAGCAGAAGGACAAGCAGCAAAGGACGTGGTGCGTTCATAATGACCAATTTGGTGGCAATGGGTGAAAGCTTGGTAGTATAGCGTTTTTTCCGTATCAGTTAATGTTATGCACTATCTTCCCAGCATCAAAATCAATCCAGAGGGTAGAGCGGACTATTCGGTGATCTGGCTGCACGGCCTAGGGGCGGATGGCAATGACTTCGTTCCCATCATCCCCGAACTGCGCTTGCCGGAAGAAAAGTCTGTTCGCTTTGTATTCCCAAATGCACCTGCCGTGCCGGTTACGGTCAACAACGGCTATGTCATGCCCGCCTGGTATGACATCTACGGCATGGATCTGCTGGCGAAGATCGACGTGGAAGGGATCTTGCGTTCCAGTGATTATCTGCTGCAGCTGGTGGATGAAGAGTTGGCCAGGGGCATTGCGCCAGAGCACATCGTGCTGGCTGGTTTTTCCCAGGGGGGCGTTATCGCCCTTGCAGCCGCATTGCGCACGGATTTGCCTCTGGCGGGCGTCATGGCGTTATCCACCTATCTGCCCAGAACCGTCCCCGTAGAAAGTCCGGTGCCGCGGCGTATTTTCCAGGCCCACGGGCGCATGGATGATGTGGTGCCCTGGCAGGCCGCCAAAGACGCCTGCCGCCGCCTCAAGGATCTAGGGCATGATGTGAATTGGCAGGAATACGACATGGCCCATGCGGTATGTACCGAGGAGATCGCGGATATCAGTGAATGGTTGCTGTCAGTGTTTTCCAATTCATAAATAAGTCTGAAAGCAAGACAAGTGTTCTACTGTGGTCAAATCTTCTCCTTTCATGCTCCCATCATGAACAAAACACCAAAAACTCCGGCTGACATCAGACCCATTTCTAGTTGGGCAAAGTTGCCTCTTGTATTGGTAAATAACGATAGCGTCAGCATGGAATTTTTAAATAATGTCTGATAGGGTCAAAATATCAACAAGTTGTGACGGAAAAAGCCTGAACAGGGAAGCATGAACCCACACCGCCCTCCTGTATCTAGGCTGCGACTTTCCGCCTAGACAGCAAATGGGCGCACTAGACGGCAGTTTTCCGCCTAGTACGCGGAATCAGCTTTCTAGGTGGAAATTTTCCATCTACTAAAATGTTATGCGGTGAAATTATGGAAGTAACGACAGATATTAAGCGAAATGACTTGATCCGTTTTAATCTTGCAATTCTGCCACGGATGAGGTCTACCTATGTGACCATTCTATCAATTGCAATCCTTGTGTTTGCATTTATCGCATGGAACAAAGGGTTTCCACAATCTAACAATGATTGGTTTGTAATTATTGCCGCAGCCATTGGTGGGGGTGTAGGTGGAATGTTCGCTGGGGTTCTAATATCGTTTATCTTCATACTTTTTTCTTCATCTTCAAGCAACGGCATTCTAGGAAAACATGAGTATAAACTGAGTAGTGAAGGCTTGTATGAAGTAACGAGTTCCAATGAAGGTTTGAGCAAGTGGGGTGGTATTCAGGAAGTGAAAGTGGTTGGACCATACATTCTGTTTAGAATATCCGGCTTTTTGTTTCACATAATTCCAAAGCGCAGTTTCTCAACTACGGAAGATATGCATAGTTTTGTGACTGAGGCATTGGAACATTGGAAGAATGCGCATAACAAGGCCAATTGAGTCGGACTGGTTTTTCAGTGGCTGCGCTGTGCTTGCCGCTGAAAAACCAGCCGCTCATTGGCAACGTTAGCGGCAACGTAATCAAGGGAAATAACATGCAATA
>DTXR01000065.1 GCA_012962365.1 Chromatiaceae bacterium
AAAAGGGCTTCTGGGTACAGAACTCCTGGTCGGAGGGTTGGGGTGATGGCGGACTTGCGCTGTGGACCTACGAAGACTGGATAGAAAATGTCATGGATGCCTGGGTATTCCGCCTGGCGTTGCCCACGCCTTCCATCTTCGGCCTGCGCGCTGGCAACTCCCTCCTGCCGGAGAAGGAGAAATCTTCGGCCAGGGTTCCTCGTTCGGCCATTGCCGGTCACTTCGTGCATGTGGATGATGGTGCTTATAAGGAAGAAGGGCGCTACTGGAGCACGTCATTCGACGTGCAGGAAACGGCAAAGCTGGTTGCCGCAGGTGAAAAGTATGATCATCTGCTTCTGTACGTGCATGGCGGACTCAATTCTCCCATCGATTCTGCCCGGCGTGTGGCGGCCATGCGCAATGTATTCAAGGAAAATCGCATCTATCCCTTTCATGTCATGTACGACACCGGCCTGGCGGAAGAACTGAAGGACATCGTGCAGCGCAAATCAGCCCGGGCCGAAAGCCGGGTAGGTGCGGCGCTGGATTGCACGGATCGTTTCATCGAAGGCCTGTTGCGTATGCCGGGGACACTGGTATGGGAAGAAATGAAGCGTGATGCCTGTGATGCCTTCAAGCCCGATGGTGCGGCAACCGATGCATTCAACCAGTTTCTGAGCCAGTTGAAAAAAACCGGGAAGCCGATGAACCTGCATCTAGTCGGCCACAGTACTGGTGGCGTAGCCATCGGCCAGTTGCTGCGCACGCTGAGCCGGCGGCAAGTTCAGTTCGATACCTGTTCCCTGATGGCTCCTGCCTGCACGCTGGAATGGTATGAGGATACTTATGTGCCGGCGCTCGACAAGCAGGGAAGGCTGCGGATCAGGGACATGGCGATCTACAATCTTCTGGATGAACTCGAAAAGGATGATACGGTCACGGCGCTGTATCACAAGTCCCTCCTGTATCTGGTCTCGAATGCTTTCGAGAGACAAAAGGGACGGCCCCTTCTGGGCATGCAGAAGTTTGCTGCCGATGTGGCCGTTTCTGGCGACCTGCCCCGGATACATTATTCCAATGGCGCAACGGGTACAGTCACGCGCAGCGCAACGCACGGCGGGTTCGACAACGATGTCTATACCCTGAATCACATTCTTAAAAGGGTGTTGGGCGCTGCGCCTTCACGGCCTTTCAGGAAAGAAGATCTGGATTACTGAACGCTGTTGGAATTCCGCAGGCAGGCGCTGACGGCATGGCAGAAGTGGCTGCCTGCATAATCCTGGGTTTGTATCCGGGGAGTATCGAAGCCCCGCCGCTCCAGGGCTTTTGTCAGTGCCTGAAAGTCGTCGTCCCCATAGGCTGCCGAGCGCAGGTCTTTCATGCGACGGTGGTAGCTGTGGTTTTCCGCCACCAGCCTGTCTATGGTTTCCAGGCGTTGTTCCGGTGAGATGCGAGTGGCATTGCGCCTGTCGAATAGCACCATGATGCTGTGAGTGAACATACTCACATGGGAAGCATCTTTCAGCTGCCCGGCGTAACGGTTGAGCTTTTCCAGTTCCGAGCCGAGGGTCTGATGAAGCTGGCGGGCGTGCTGCTGATCTTTATCGGAAAGGACACCCTTGCGGGCAAGTGTTTTCTGCAGTTCCACCAGGGCGGCGGCAGTTTCTGCAATGCCGGATTTTTCGCAACGCTTGATTTGCGCCAAGGCTTCTCTGGCCTGCTCCAGCACGGCGGAATCCCGGTGGTGAACCATGGCGCTGAAGCAGCCGCCGGGTTTGAGCAGGCGGTGAAGCTCCTTGACCACAGCCGGCATGTTGCCGTATTCGAAACCGAACTGGCTCATAATCAGGTTCTGGCTGGCACTATCCAATCCCGTTTTTTCCATGGCTGTGTTGCCCAGAAAACAGATTTGCCCCATCAGTGGGTGTTGTTCCCTGAGTTCATCGGGCTGAATGGCCGCATAGTCGATACCGGTGATGTGGAAATCACGGTCATGTTGTGCTGAATATTCTGCGGCAAGCAGGGCCAGGGCGCCGTTACCGGTGGCCAGATCCAGCACGGCAGCGCCCTGGGGGAGTTCGGCAAATTTTCCTTCCCAGAACAGCTTGAGGGGGCCGTCATAGTTGTTCTGGAAATGGCCGTGAAAGCTGGTGAGGCTTCGATTGCGCCACCAGTCGCCCCATTGTCGCGCATCCAGGCGTTCAGCCATGGGAAAGCGCCTGCAACAGGCATTGCAGAGCCTTGCCGCGATGGCTCATGGCGTTTTTCACTTCTGCGGGCAACTCGGCGGCGCTGCAGTTCTTTTCCGGCACGAAGAACAGGGGGTCGTAGCCAAAACCGTTTTCACCCTGGGGCTCACGCAGGATGCGGCCTTCCCAGGTTCCCTGGCAGATGATGGGAACAGGGTCTTTCCCGTGGCGCATGTACACCATCAGGCACTGGAAGCGGGCGGTGCGTTCCTTCTCCGGCATCTTTTCCAGTTCGGCCAGCATTTTGCGGTTGTTGTCCGCATCAGTGGCGTTCGGCCCGGCAAAACGGGCGGAATAGATGCCCGGAGCGCCCTTGAGGGCGTCTACCTCCAGGCCGGAATCATCGGCAATGGCCGGCAGACCGCTCAGTGCCGCGGCATTTCTGGCCTTGAGAATGGCGTTTTCCACGAAAGTAAGGCCGGTTTCCTCGATTTCGGGAATATCGAAGGCGGACTGGGGAAGAACCTCCATATCCTGGCCGGCGAGCAACTGGCCGATTTCACGAACCTTGCCTTGATTGTTACTGGCGAGAACGATGCGCTGTGTCATGATGCTTGTTTTGCGGAAAAAAAGAAATTGTAACTTTTTGTCCGTTGCAGGTGTCAGAAAATAGCATCGAGTACGGTCTGTGTATTAATGACAGCTTAACCGGAGATTCCATTGCGGAACCGGATAGGTAAAACTTTATTGCGTGCACGGCTGAAGATGATCTGCTGTTTCCGGAACTGTGGAGTAGAGAGATGTATGGATTGAATAGGATAAGAAAGACCTTCCTGGCGTTGCCGATTCTGGTGGTAACTTCGGTGATGGCCGGCGGTTCCGTGTCATGGAAAACCTGGTCGGACGATGTGTTTGCCCAGGCAAAAGCGCAAAATAGGCTGGTGCTTGTCGATCTCAGTGCCGAGTGGTGTGCGTATTGCAAGAAGATGGATGCGACGACATGGCAGGATGCTGCTGTATTGGCCGCTATCGAGCAGGATTATGTACCCGTTCAGATCATGGATGAGAAGGATCCGGAGCTGGCGGAACGATACCGCCAGTATGGCCGTCCGGCGGTGATCATCATGGATGCCAATGGCAAGGAACTGATGCGCAAGCGCGGCTACATGAAACCGCAGTGGATGGCGTGGATGCTGCAGGCGGTCGTACAGGAACAGGAGAGCAAAGGGCTGTGAAACGGCGAAAATTTCTTTGCTGGAGCACCAGTGCAGTGCTTGTCGGCAGCCTGTCGCCGGCCCATGCAAAGGCCTGGGTGCCGGATTTTTCGGCAATCAGGGTTGAGGCCACCGGCATGGATGCTGCTCACTGGCAGGTGATAGCGGCGGTACAGGCGCACCTTTTTCCTTCGGAGAAGCACGCGCCAGGGGCGGTGGATGTCAATGCCGCGCCCTATCTTCAATGGGTGCTCTCCGACCCCTCACTGGACAACGCCGCCCGGGATTTCATGCGCAAGGGCGTGGATTCGCTGATGGAGCTGAGCAGCGCGGAGTACGACAAGCCTTTTCCCGTGCTGTCAGCCGGGCAAAAGGAATCCCTATTACGCAAGCTCGAAGGCCGGCCAGGGGGGCAGGCGTGGTTGCGGGAACTGCTCACTTATGTTCTTGAAGCGACGCTGACCGACCCCGTGTATGGCGGTAATCCTGATGGCATCGGCTGGAAGTGGCTGGCTCACAGGCCCGGCTACAAGCGGCCTACTGCAGACAAGCGGTATTTCCTGTTATGAATCACGATTATGATGTGATTGTCATCGGCAGCGGCGCCGGTGGTTCGCCCGTTGCCCTGACCCTGGCCCGTGCCGGGCATTCGGTGCTGGTTCTGGAGCGCGGTCCCTGGTACGGCACGGACGATTTCTGCAAAGATGAACTTGCCTGCTGTCTGCGCGATGCCTACAAGCCGGATCGTCGGGAGGAGCCGCATATCATCGAGCTGGAAGATGATGATGGCGGCTGGAAGTCGCAAAGCACGGAACAGGGTCGCTGGAATCTCTGGAACGGAAACTGTGTAGGGGGCGCCAGCAATTTCAGGAGCGGCTATTTCCACCGCCTGAAGCCGGTGGATTTTCGACTGTTGTCCGAGTTTGGCCCCATCGAAGGAGCCAACCTTGCCGACTGGCCCATCAACTACAGTGATCTGGAGCCCTATTACACCCGCGTTGAGCGAGAAGTCGGTGTTTCCGGTAAGGTACACCAGCATCCTCATGCAGAGCCGCGCAGCACCCGGGAATTTCCCTATCCGCCCCTGCAAGAACACGCGGTGGCGGGCATGCTGGATGAGGCAGGCAAAAAACTCGGCTTTCACCCCTTTCCGACGCCTCGCGCCATTCTTTCCCGCCCGGAGAAAGGGCGCAACAGCTGCGCTTATAACGGCGGATATTGTGGCAGTACCGGTTGTTCCACCGGCGCCAAGGGCAGTGCAAGAGTGGCGCTGCTGGAAAAAGCGGTGGCCACCGGGCACTGTGAGGTGCGCCCCCATTCCCTGGTAAAACGTATCATCACAAATGCCGGGGGTAAGATTGCAGGAGTGGAGTATTTCGACCAATCTGGAAAGCTCAGGCAGGTGGATGCGGGTATCTATGTCGTTGCCTGCCAGGCTATCGAGACCGCCAAACTGCTGCTGCGCTCCACAGGGCCAAAATTTCCCCAGGGGTTGGCCAACTCCAGCGGACTGGTGGGGAAAAACCTGTTGTTTGCGGGTGGTGGGGCCGGGTCGGGAAATCTCCCCTACGCGAAATTCGACAAGGACAAGGCACAGGAGCTGGCGCAAACCGGCTTCTTCGTAAACCGTGCCCTGCAGGACTGGTATGTGATCGACGACAAGGCATTCGGTCCCCGTCAGAAAGGCGGCACCATCGATTTCGTGCATGTGCATCCCAGCCCCGCTCTGCGGGCCAGCCGACACCTGGATGGTGATCGTGGCCTGGTCTGGGGAAAGCCGCTGAAACGCAATCTCGAACACCTGTTTCGTGATGCCGTGCCCCTCAAGGTCGAGGCATTCTGCGACTGGCTGCCCATCGATGACAGCTTTGTCGCCCTGGATCAATCGAAAAAGGACAAATGGGGCATGCCCCTCGCTAGGGTCAGAGCGGGTTTCCATGTGCAGAACCTCAAAGTCGGCTGGTATCTGGCGGCGAAAGGAGCGGAAATGCTCAAAGCCATTGGAGCGGAAGATGTCATATCCTTTGCCTCTGGTGCGCCGCCCACGAACCTGTTGGCGGGAACCTGCCGCTTTGGTACGGACCCGACCAGGTCGGTGCTGGATAAAAACTGCCGGGCTCACGATGTCGATAATCTTTATGTCACCGATGGAAGTTTCATGCCCACCGGTGGTAGTGTGCCCTATACTTGGACGATATATGCCAATGCTTTCCGGGTAGCTGATCACCTGCTTCAGCGCCTGCCCAATAAACTCACAGAGAGAACATAGATAGATGAAAAAAATGAAACTGCTTACCGCCATGGGGCTATCTTCCGCCCTGTTTGTATCCGCTACAGGATTTGCCGCAGAAGCTCTGTCCCCGGAGCAAAAGGCTGAAGTGCAAAAGCTAATCGGCAGCTATCTGAAGGAAAATCCGGAGGTGGTGATCGATGCCATACAAGCCTGGCGGCAGAAACAGGATGCGGCAGAAGCAGCGATGGTCAGGGAAACCATTGCTGAGTTGATGGCCGAAGCCAAGGATACTAAATCGCCGGTATGGGGAAACCCCAAGGGTGACGTGACCATCGTGGAGTTTTTCGACTACAACTGCCCTTACTGCAAGAAGGTATTTCCCGGTGTGAAGAAGCTCATTGCCGATGACGGCAATATCAAGGTGGTCATGAAGGAACTGCCGGTGCTCGGGCCGAATTCCGAATATGCGGCGAAAGCCGCGCTGGCTGCCCAGAAGCAGGGAAAATATGATCTGTTCCATGCTCGGATGATGAACACGAACAGCCGCTTGTCAAAGGAAGGCGTGCAGGAAGCGGCAAAAGCCGTTGGCCTGGATCTGGACCAGCTGCAAAAGGATATGGCGTCTCCCGAAGTACAGCAGGAACTGGAGCGTGCCAACGTGTGGGCACAACGTCTGGGGGTCAACGGTACACCAGCTTTCGTGATTGGCGAGGAACTGATTCCAGGTGCCATCGATGGGGAGCGCATGAAGCACTTTGTGGAGCTGGCGAGAAAGAAAAAATAGTGCTATCCGCCGGATTCCGACAAAAAAGCCTGCATTGAAAGCAGGCTTTTTTGTCGGAATCGAAAACAGGTGTCAGCACTTCTTGCACAACAGGTGATCGACGGACAGTTTGCCCGGCCCATGAAAGACGGCGATCAGTAGCATGGTGCCCCAAAGGATATGCTGTTGAAGGCCAGCGGCGCCTTCTGCACCAAGCAGGAAACTGGCGTAGGCATAGACCGCGACGGCGTTGAAGGCAAACAGTGCCAGGGCCGATAGACGGCTGGCGATGCCCAGTGCGACCAGGATGGGTAGGGAAAGCTCGGCTGCGGTGCCTGCCCAGGCTGCCAGTTGTGGGGAGAGCAGAGGCACATTGTATTCGTATTCGAACAGCATAATGGTGGTGTCCCAGCTCTGGATCTTGACCAGGCCGGATTTGAAAAACGCCCAGGCGACCCACAGGCGCACGGCCAGGTCGAAAACCGGGGATAACCGGTCGAGCAGGCGCGCAATGGCGCTATACGGTTTGGCCAGCGTTTGTAGCAGGCTCATGTTCACTCCTCCTGTGCGCTCCCAATGGAGCGTCATCACAGCCTGCGACAGAAGGCTTTTCGGTCGCAGGCTGTGTGTCAGTCGTTATTTTTTTACTTTTCCACCTACGATTTTTTCGCAAGTGCCTTCCGGCACATAGACCCACTCATCGGCATCGCCATCTTTTGTGGATTGTCCGGCACAGGCGTGGCTCGAGGTACCACAATCATTTTTTCCGGCCTTGGCAATACCCATACATTTTTCAAAACCGGGCTTGCCGGCCAAGGCGCTTCCGCTGATGCCCAGTGACAGCATGGCTACAGTAACAGCGCTGAGAATAATGGATTTTTTCATGGAGAATCTCCTTCTAGTGTGTTTGTCCCGAATCCGCTAACGGTTCAGGTATGTGTGAATTAACGTTCTAAAGCAAACCGGAACAATTTCCCGGTTCGGATACAATGACCTGACAAAATGCGAATTTGTTTCTGCCTGTTAGTATTATTTTTCCGTATTGAAACAAACTGTTCATTGCCGGGGTCTTGCATAGTAGTGAATGAAGCCGGAACATACCACCATGAACTGTAAACAATTCCAGAACCTGTTGATGGAAGATCCGTCCTGCGAGGATGATGCATTTCTTTCGCACAAGGCGCATTGTGCCTCTTGTGCCCGGGAGTGGACGCAGGCTCAGGAGTTTGAAGCCCTTTTGCGTAAGGCCCTATCCGTAAAGCCGGAAAAGGAATTGCAGGTTGGCTTGTCAAGGCAGCGTCCTTCCGATTGGTGGTGGCAGACAGCAGTCAGGGTGGTGTCGGTGTTATTGCTGATTGGTGTGTCCGTCGCGGGATTCAACCTGGCCCATCAACTGTTTTCTACAGAGGATCTGCATGCGCTGGTGGTGCGGCATATACAGAAAGAACCGGAAATGCTGGGTCAAAAGCCGCCCCTTGGGGAAATAGAGCTGATGGAAGTGCTGTCTCACATGGGGTTCAGCCTGAGTGCCATGCCCGCCGTGGTTACAGCGGCGGCACCTTGCTGGATACGCGAGGGGCGGGGCATGCATCTGGTGGTGCAGGGAGACCGCGGGCCGGTTACGATTCTCCTGATGCCCGGGGAGCATGTGCAGCAATCGCGGAAGGTGATTGCTGTTTCCCTGTCCGGAAAGCTGGTTCCCACGGATTGGGGAAGCATGGCGGTTGTCAGTCATGCCGGTGACGATATCGAGCCGCTAATGAGAACTCTGCAGCATGATGTTCGCTGGAAAGGTACGCCTGCCGGGGGGTCGTTCTAACCGATGGTATTTTGTATCAGCTTGACGGGACTTTCAGTACCTTCTGCTGTTCGGAGATGATTTCCCGGATGCCCTTGGCAGCCAGGGCGAGCATCTGGTTCATCTCGTCGCTGCTGAATACGGCACCTTCCGCTGTTCCCTGCACTTCGATGAATCCGCCAGTTTCGTTCATGACGACATTCATGTCGGTTTCGGCATTGGAATCTTCGGCATAGTCCAGATCCAGCACCGGGATGCCGGCATAGATGCCTGTGGAGACCGATGCAACATGGTGGATGATGGGGTTTTCGGTCAGTCTTCCGTTCTTCAGCAGTCCATCCACGGCCATGGCCAGCGCGACGAAACCACCGGAGATGGAGGCCGTGCGCGTGCCGCCGTCTGCTTGGATTACGTCGCAATCCAG
>DTXR01000066.1 GCA_012962365.1 Chromatiaceae bacterium
ACCCTGACTCCGACTTGCTCTGGCATGCCTGTATGCCGAAACGGGCAGGATATCGACCGCATCCATCCCTTCCTGACTTTGCAGACTGGATGACAAACCGAGAGCGGAAGGCTTTTCTCGTTTGTTATCGCCCGTGATACTGATCGCTGTTTGAACCTCGATGGATGCAGTCCGCGTGCCATTCCGGGGTTCGGGCTCAAACATCACGTTCTGCACTGCTGCGGGTATCTGCCCAGACAAGGATGCTTTTGGCTCAAAGTTCCGCATAGCGCCTTCTTCCGGCATGGAAACCGCGACCGGAGTCCCTTGCGGCATCCCAATCGACCTGTCCCACATAACTCCTGTGGAGGCCGGTTGGATCTCAGATTCTGCAATCAGGGAAGATGATGCCTGCGGGCTGTTCCGGCCGGCAACACCGGAAACAGAAAAGCCCACAGGCGACGGTGGTGCTGTGTCTGCGGACACCTGGAGGAAAGATATCTCCGGTTCGCTGTCCGGTGCCTGCGGGGTGTCATCCGGCACTGATGGAGACGGTTCGCCTTCGTCACCCAGCAACAGTACTGCCGGTTCTTCCAGGTCTTCCGGCAACAATTTGCCACCCGGCGGCAATTCCGCACCATTGGCCACAACAGACTGCGCTATATCATCTTTACTGGAAACCGCCTGTTGAAATACTCCGGAAAAACCGCTGTCCTGGGTTTCCAAGTCACTGTACAGCTGATCAGGAGTGGCTGTTGTACCAGCACCAGTCATCTGATTCTGCCCGGAATCTCCTGCAGGAGAGAGTGTCAAATTGAGAAATGTATTCGGCATTCCTTACTCCAAAAAAACCTTTCCCCAGAGTACCTGCAACTTCAATGCCAGAACCCAATCCCGCATATTCTTGTCAAACTAAGGGAAAGCAGCCAGCCTACAGGCTTTTGCGATAACCGGACTGGCAGGCATAGTCATCGCATTCAGCTTGCTCACGACGGTTTTGCTCTGCAATCAGTTGCAGCTGACGCCGGGAAATGATCTTGTCCAGTGACTTAGCATTCCCGCGCAGCCCCAACCAGTGTTGGCGCCTTTCTTCATAAACCTGGCGGCTGGATTCGAGCACCTGGCGCTGTTCATCGACGGCCGTGTCGAGACGCGCGAGAAACACATGGTATTCCTGTAGCTGAACAGCACCCAGTCCCTGCTTGCTGGCAGCCTGGTACTGCTGCTGATACTGTTGCTTGTAATACTCGAGTTCTTCGAGCCGTGCTGCATGCTGTTCCATCTGCATACGGACATGCCCCATGTCTCTCGCTGCATTCCGCTCCTGGTCATGAGTAAGCTTTGCTACCGTATGCAGCGATTTTTTTCTGTTCATTCTGATTCTCCTGCATGTGCTTCATTCGGTTGTTCAACATCAGTCACTGCCAGTAAACCGGAGAGGCTCTGTTCGAAATCAACGGCGGACTCCTTGTCCTGCTGTAGGAATTCAGTCAATCGCGGATAGTAGTGAATTGCCTCATCCACCTGGGGGTTACTGCCACTCTTGTATGCACCAACGCTAATCAGGTCGTGATTCATGTGATAAGTGGAATAGATCTGACGGAAACGCCGTGCGGCAAAAAGGTGTTCTTCCGAGACAATATCGTTCATTACCCGGCTAACCGAGCCTTCGATATCGATAGCAGGATAGTGGCCGCTTTCAGCAACCTCACGCGACAACACCACATGACCGTCAAGAATGGCCCGGGCCGAATCCACAACAGGGTCGTTCTGGTCATCACCCTCCGCCAGCACCGTATAAAAGGCGCTGATGGAACCGCCGCCCTTTCCGCCATTGCCTGCACGCTCGACAAGCTGGGGAAGCTGGGCAAACACCGAAGGCGGATAGCCTTTGGTCGCCGGGGGTTCGCCTATGGCCAATGCGATCTCCCGCTGGGCCTGGGCAAAACGGGTGAGTGAATCCATGAGTAGCAGCACGTGTTTTCCCTGATCGCGGTAGTATTCGGCGATGGCGGTGGACAGCCAGGCGCCATGCATGCGCAACAATGGCGGATTATCCGCTGGCGAAGCCACGACGACGGCCCTCTCCCGGCCCGCCGCACCAAGGATGTTTTCCACGAATTCCTTGACCTCCCGTCCACGCTCTCCGATCAGCCCTACAACGACCACATCGGCATTGGTGTATTTGGTCATCATGCCCAGCAGTACGCTCTTGCCCACGCCGCTGCCGGCAAACAGGCCGATACGCTGCCCCCGCCCCACCGTGAGCAAGGAATTGATGGCACGCACTCCCACATCCAGTGGCGTATCGATCGGCCAGCGCAACAGGGGATTGATACTTTTGCCCTGCAACGGCTGACGAGCGGTGTAGCGGATCCGTCCCTGTCCATCCAGCGGGTGTCCGGAAGCATCTATCACCCGCCCCAACAGGTCATCACCAACCAGGGCATCATAGGTGTCCTCACCCGGTGTGACCCGTGCATTGGGCATCAGCCCGCGACTGTCACCGATGGGCATGAGGAATGTGCGGTCCTCGGCAAACCCCACGACTTCCGACTCCACCGCACCGCCAGGCGCATGAATCAGACACCTCGCGCCCACAGGTGCATGTATACCGACTGCTTCAATGGTGAGACCGACGACACGTGTCACCCGCCCTTCCACAAGCATGGGCTGGGCTTGCAACGCCCGCTTTTCATATTTCTTCAGGCGTTTCAACCACCGCGCTTCATGTGATACATCATGGACGGAAACCGCTGACGCTTTCATGCTTCGGTATCCACGACACGTTCACCACCCAACACCTCAGCAATTACCTGATTGAGGCGCCCTTCCACGGTTGCATCGATGTTTGATGTGCTGGTGACTATTCGGCAACCCCCGCGGGACAGCGTGGGAATCTCACGAATATGCCAGCTGCGCTCATCTTCTTCATCGAGATTCAATACTTCTCTCACCAGTGCTGCATCCTCCGGATGCAATTCGATCTGCACCTTGCCCGACGCAACGGGCAACAAGCCCGTGGCTTCGCGGATAACGCCGACAATCTGACCGGGATCAGACTTGATCTCTCTGCGTACCAGTTGCCTGGCGACGGCCAGCGCCAGTGTCACCAGTTGTTCCTCTACCTGGCTGTCCAGTTTTTCGAAAGGCTGTGCAAGGCACTGCAGCAGTTGATCCAGCTGGTTTATCTGCCGGACAGTCTGCTCACGACCTTCTCGAAGGCCTTCAGCCAACCCCTGGCGATAGCCTTCTTCACGCGCCTGCTGATGCAAGGCTTCCAGTTGTGCGGCTGTAGGCAGCTGGGCGCCCTCTTCTTCCCGTGCTCCCACATTGTCCTCATCGGCGGACAAGGAAGGTGCCTGCCAGCGCCGGGCCTGTTGCAATACGGTGGAGGTTGAATCAGACAAACTCGTCACCCCCGCTGCCGCCCAGCGCAATTTCACCATCGTCAGCCATACGCTTGGCAACGGCGAGTATTTCCTTCTGGGCATCTTCCACTTCGCTCAGGCGAACCGGCCCCTTGGCATCCAGGTCATCCCGCAACATATCGGCAGCACGTTGGGACATGTTTTTGAAAATCTTTTCCTTGACTGCCGCGTCAGCACCTTTCAACGCTATCATGAGCGTATCCGATGTGACTTCACGCAACAGGGTCTGAATGCCACGATCATCCACATCGAGAAGATTGTCGAAGACGAACATCAGTCCCTGAATCTCTTCTGCCAGTTCAGCATCGACCTGTTGAATGGTTTCAGTTATCTGTTGTTCAGAATCTGCATCCAGGAAGTTGAGGATGTTGGCGGCAATTTCCTTACCGCCTGATGCAGGACTGGTAAGCGAAAAGCTGCCTGCATACTGGCGTTCCAGAATTTCATCCAGCTCCTGAAGCGCCTCGGGTTGAACACCATCCAGTGTGGCGATGCGCATCAGCACATCCGCGCGGCGCTCCTCGGGAAAATGCTTGAGCACTTCGGCGGCCTGTTCATTTTCCAGATAGGAAAGAACGATGGAGACGATTTGCGGGTGCTCGAAGCGAAATATTTCTGCTATCGCCCTGGGGTCCAGCCATTTCAGTGATTCGATACCTTTGGAGTTTGGGCGCGTCAGTATTCTGTCGACCAGGCTCGCTGCCTTTTCGACGCCAAAGGCCTCGACCAGGGTGTTGCGCACATATTCTTCAGAATCGAGCCCCAGGGCAGTTTCACTCTTTACCGCCTGCACAAACTCTCCCAGAACACCGTCGATCTGTTCATGGGTGACATGGGTGAGTGATGCCATGGCGGCACCCACCCGCTGCACTTCTTTCGGCTCCATGTAACGCAATATGGCAGCGGCTTCCTTTTCACCCAGGCTCATCATGAATATCGCGGCGCGGGTAACGCCATCGACACCTTGTTGCTCCTCTGCTTCACTCATCGTCCACCACCCATGTTTTTACTACTTGCGCGACACGTTTGGGATCCTGCTGAACCAGCGTTCTGGCCGTATCGATATCAACCTTTTCCGCCGATCCACCCTGACTGCCGCTTGCTTCCATGGCATCGTTGCTGAGTTGAACCTCGTCTTCCTTCAGCGGCATATCTTTCAGTGCTTCCCCCGCTTCACCTTCCGGTGTGGGCAGACCTGCAAACGCGGTGCCTGCTTCGCCCGCCAACAACACTTCCCCTTCGCTATTGGCTTCGAGCAACTGCCCGGAATCTGCCAGGTTTTTCAATGTGGGACGCAATACCCCGAGCGCGAGCCACAACACGAACAGGCCACCAAGTAAAGGCTTCGCCAGTTCCCACACCCAGGGCTGTTGCCACAACGGTATTTCTTCCACAGGCTCCATCCGGGGTGTGCTCTCGAATGGCAGATTGATGACTTTGACGCTGTCGTTGCGTGAGGCATCGAAGCCCACTGCCTCTTTGACCAGGGAGGTGATGTGCGTTATTTCCTCTGGCGTCAAGGGACTTGCTTCGACCTTGCCGTCTTCCAGGTACTTCTTTTTATAATCGATCACCACGCCGACAGACAGTCGTTGAACACGTCCGGGAGCATGGCGGGAGTGCGTGATGGTACGATCCAACTCGTAATTCCGGATAACATGACTGGTGGAATTACCACTGGATTCTGTTTCGGGAACGGGCGTGGCAGTCGCGACCTTACCCGACCTGGGCGGTTTGTTGGTCAGGGCGCCGGGGACACCCATGGGGTTGGTCAGGCTGTTTTTTTCTTCCCTGATATCTTCACTGCGCACCAGGTTTTTTTCCGGCACATAGCTTTCGCGGGTCTGCTCTATCGACGTGAAATCAATGTCTGCCACAACCTGGGCACGAATACCTGCGCTGCCGACAAAAGGACTCAGTATGTCCTGGATCCTCTCGATATAGGTTTCTTCCAGCTGGCGTGTATATTCAAACTGGGTATTGCTCAAACCGGTTTTCGAAGCATCCTCCTTTTCGCTCAGCAGGCGCCCCTGCTGATCCACAACGGTGACACCTTGGGGTTTCATCTTGGGAACACTGGCGGCAACCAGATGCACGATCCCCGCAACCTGGGTCTTGTCCAGAGATTGGCCACCCTGAAGATTCAGGATGACAGATGCTTCCGGTTTGACATGATCGCGAACGAAGACAGATTCCTTTGGCAACGCCAGATGCACCCTGGCATCCGCCACGCCATCGAGAGAACGGATGGAACGCGCCAGCTCTCCTTCCAATGCTTGCTGAAAACGCACCTTTTCAAGAAAACGGCTTTGTCCGAAGGCCGTTTCCTTCTCCAGCACTTCGTAGCCAGTCGACTTGCTTTTCGGCATCCCCTGAGTGGCCAGACGGATGCGCAGTTGATGAACCTTGTTCGACGGAACCGTTATGGACCCACTGGCGTGCTCCACCTTGTACGGAACACCTGATGCGTCCAGCAATCCGGCCACTTCGGTGAGATCACCCGCGCTCAGGTTGCCGTAAAGAATACTGTAATTGGGGGTTTGCGCCCACAGTACCACGGCCACACCCAGGGCAATGGTCGCCGCCAGCATGACCATCAGGCCAACCTGCCGTACCGCCGGCAAGGTGCTGAACCCCCGTACCTGCGCAAGCAGGTTGTCTGTCTTTACCAGAGCCA
The DNA here is from genome assembly GCA_012962365.1 of Chromatiaceae bacterium. Lineage (GTDB taxonomy): Bacteria > Pseudomonadota > Gammaproteobacteria > Chromatiales > Chromatiaceae > Thiolapillus. Next base: position 6,088 of record DTXR01000066.1, read on the forward strand.
TGGTATCGTCCGCTTCCTAGTCATCTAAACCTGCATGCTCATGACATCTTTGTAGGCATTGAGGAGTTTGTTGCGCACCTGCTTCATGGCCTCGAAAGACACGCTTGCCTTCTGTAGCTCCACCATTACCTCGGTAAGATTTACCGAGGGATCCCCCGCTTCGAATTTCGTCGCCATATCATTGGCTCCCTGCTGCAGTTCGTTCACGCTGTCGATGGAATCCTTGAGGATATTGTCGAATGCAGGCCCCGTGGCACTGCCCTCAAGCACAGTGCTCGGCTTTTTATCTGCCTGGGCCGCCATGTGGCGCATCTGATGCAGCAGTTGATTGATATCGACAGTACTCACGCTATTCTCCGTTTGTTTGCTGTTCATGAAGTGGCAATATTTTGCCTCCTGATGAACAACATGCATGTTTCAGGCCAACTTAGGCCGGCAATGGCACTCCCGCGTCTCTGAGCTTGGCCAGCTTGTAGCGCAGGGTACGTGGACTGATACCAAGCTTTTGCGCGACTTCCGTGCGGCTGCCACCGGATTGGAGCGCCGTGAGAATGATGTCTGCCTCACGCTGCTTCAGGTCATCGTTCAACCGCTCCTCCTGAACCAGATTCAGGGTTTTGTCACCTGCCTTGGCAGGCGTGGGCTGACGGTTTCCTGTCACTGTCTCGAAATGGATGTCTCTGGCGGTTATCCGGTCTCCGGTTTTCAGTATCAGGGCACGCTGCATCACATTTTCCAGTTCACGCACATTGCCTGGCCAGTCATACTGATGCAGCCGAGACATGGCATCGTGACGAAGTTCCGGCATGGTCTGGCCGTGAAGATGGCGTAAAAGGAATTTTCTTGCCAGCGGGAGGATGTCCTCCCGACGGTTTCTCAGGGGTGGCAATTCCAGGGGAAACACATTCAGCCGATAGTAGAGGTCGTCACGAAAATCACCATCGATCACGGCCTGACGCAAATCACGATTACTGGTCGCCAGCAAGCGCACATCGAGTTCGATGACACGGCGGCCGCCAAGACGCTCGACCTCTCTTTCCTGCAATACACGTAACAGTTTCGACTGCAGACCCTTTTCCATCTCGGTGATCTCATCGAGCAGCAGGGTTCCGCCCTGCGCCTGCTCGAATTTCCCGGGCCGGGCCTGGTGGGCGCCTGTAAAGGCCCCTTTTTCATAACCGAACAGTTCGGCTTCGAGCATGTTCTCCGGAATCGCAGCGCAATTGATGGCGACAAAAGGTTTGCCTGCACGGCTCGAGTGATTGTGAATGTATCGCGCCAGCACTTCCTTGCCGACACCGGATTCCCCGGTAATCATCACGGTAGCGTCTGATCCGGCAACCCTTTGTGCAAGACAGGCAAGCTCCTTGCTTGAAGGATCGGCGGTCACCATGTCGCCATCATCCGTATCTTCAGTGGAAATCATGAACCGCTCAGCCATGTTCAGCAGCACCTCTGCCTCGAAGGGCTTGACCAGAAAATCTGTCGCACCCTCACGCATGGCGTTGACTGCCTTGTCGATGGTGCCGTAGGCGGTCATGAGCACCACGGGAAGCTCCGGATGCGTTTCTTTCAACACGTCCAGCAATGCATAACCATCCATGGGCTGCATCTGTACATCGCTGATCACCAGGCCGATATCGGCCTTTTCCTTCACGCACTGCAACGCCTCCTCTCCATCAGCGGCGGTTTGCACCTGGTAGCCGGCCAGGCCAAGCGTGTCATCCAGCGCATCCCGCAAATGCGCATCATCCTCTACGATCAGAATCGATTTCTGTGTCATTGGTTCACCTCGTTCAATTCAATAGGGGGGCTATTGGTGTTGGCCTGGTTTTCGATCTGCATCAGGTGGTCACTGGCGATCATGTCGGCTGGCAATGTGCCCGCCAGATCAGCCGCCGGCAAATGAAGCGTCACGGTGGTTCCCTCACCTGGGGAGGAATCGAAAGCGATCGATCCGCCATGTCCTTCCACCACAGCCTTGACGACGGCCAGTCCCAGTCCGGTACCATTTGGCCGGGTGGTAAAAAATGGATCGAACACCCTTTTCTGTACAGCTTCATCAATACCCGTGCCATTGTCTTTCAGGGAAACAATGGTTTCCCCTTGGCGACCTTTCGAGACATCAAGCACCAGGC
>DTXR01000067.1 GCA_012962365.1 Chromatiaceae bacterium
GTGCGCCACCCAGGTGGCCCTGCTCACCATCTACGACATGTGCAAGGCCGTGGATCGCGGCATGGTCATCGGCGAAGTGCAACTGGAAGAAAAGGCCGGGGGCAAATCCGGCCGCTGGAAGCGCGGAGATGACTGACAGGTATTTCCGCCAGGCGCATTTTCTCACCAGCGCCGCGAAGTTCAGCCAGTGCCCTCCCGACGAAGGCTACGAGGTGGCTTTTGCCGGTCGCTCCAATGCCGGCAAATCCTCAGCCATCAACGTCATCTGCGACCATCGCGGCTTGGCCAAGACCAGCAAGACCCCCGGACGTACCCAGCTGCTGAATTTCTTCGCGCTGGATGAAGAACGGCGACTGGTGGACTTGCCCGGTTACGGCTACGCCAGGGTGTCCGTAAGCATCAAGAAAGACTGGCAGGGCAACCTCGCCACTTATCTGGAAAAACGCCAGTGCCTCAAGGGGCTGATCCTGATGATGGACGCCCGCCATCCCCTCAAGGATTTTGATGTGCAGATGCTCGAATGGGCCGCCCACATCGACCTGCCCGTACATGTGCTGCTCACCAAGGCCGACAAGCTCAAGAAAGGTCCGGCCTCGGCCAGTTACCAGAAGGTCAAGGCGGCATTAAAAGATATGGAGGGTGAATTGTCTGTTCAGCTGTTCTCCTCCCTGAAGAAAACCGGCGTTGCTGAAGCGCACCAGAAGCTCAACCAGTGGCTGAATAGAATACCTGTTTCTTAGCCTGAAAGGCATCGCTTCCGCATCCCTGCTCACGCGATGTGCCTACATCCCTGTAGGCAAAAGAAAACCCCGAAGCCAGAGGGGGGGCAAGCTTCGGGGTTTGGGTGCCGGTTTGACCGGCGGGCCACCAAGGGAGGGGGGTGACCCAACGTTGTTTAACGTCTATGCAGTAAGACCGGGTTATCTGAAAAAAGTTTCCATGCTGTCGACTGACTCACCTTCAGGGCGCATCAAACCGTGATGCAGTTCCGCATCTCCCCCCTAATAATCCGGTTATCTTATTGTTTTATAAAGAGATAACAATCTCCCCAGATGCTACAGACACATTCCCATCAGGAAACTATGGTAAACCTTCAGGAAGAGCATGATATCGAGATGGTTTTCGCCCAGTCCGGCGGCAGAGCCGCATATCGTTCGTGTTCCGGCTGTTCATCGAAGGGTTTGGCCAGCAATTCCAGCAGTCGGTCGATTTCGGAAAAATCCCTCCGTTCGGCCTTCTCGATCGCGTTTTGCACCAGGTAATTTCTCAGTATGTACTTGGGATTGACGCTGCACATGGCGGCACGCCGTTCTTCATCCCGGCGGTTTTCCTGTTCAAGCCGCTGCCCGTAGCCCTTTGCCCATTGCCAGAAAGCCTGACGATCCACAAATTCATCAGCGGCGGCACTTTGTTGTCCATCTTCACTCACCCTGAAATCGGCAAGGGCGCGGAAAAACCGCGTGTAGTCCACCTGGTTGGCCTGCATGAGCCGCAACAGGTCGGTAACGAGCGCATGATCCTCCCTGCCCCTTGTCATCAATCCCAACTTGGCGCGCATACCATCTGAATAGGTTTTCATGAACGCAGTTTCGTAGCCATTCAGGGCATCCTGGGCCATTTCCACCGCCGCATCGGGTTCATCCGAAAACAGGGGCAGCATGGCCTGAGCCAGGCAGGTCAGGTTCCAGTGGCCGATAGATGGCTGCCTGGAAAACGCATACCGGCCTTCATGGTCTGAATGATTGCAAATGAAATCCGGGTCATACGCATCCAGGAAACCGTAGGGACCGTAATCCAGCGTCAGACCCAGCATGGACATGTTGTCTGTGTTCATGACCCCATGGGCGAAACCCGCCAATTGCCATTGGGCGATCAGCCTGGCTGTGCTCTGCACCACTTCCGAGAACATGGCCAGGCAGGCGTCTGGTTGATCCGCAAGATGTGGAAAATGTCGGGTCAACATATAGTCCGCGAGCTTTTCGAGCCGGTCATGCTGGTTGCGGTAATAGAACACCTCGAAAGAACCAAAGCGCACATGGGAAGGTGCCATGCGCGCCAGCACGGCTGCGCTCTCGATCTGCTCCCGGTAGACCTCTTCATCACTGCCCGTGATGCACAGGGCGCGGGTCGTCGGTATGCCAAGACCGTGCATGGCCTCGGAGCACAAATACTCTCGGATGGTAGAACGCAGCACAGCCCGTCCGTCGCCGTTCCTCGAATAGGGCGTCTCACCGGCACCCTTCTACTGCAGCTCCCAGAGCTGACCTTCCGCATCCTCCAACTCACCAAGCAGTATGGCCCGTCCGTCTCCAAGCTGCGGCACGAAATGACCAAACTGGTGTCCGGCATACAGCATGGCCAGAGGATCGGCACCTTCGGGCAAACGGCTGCCGGAAAAATAATCGACGAAGGCTTGGGAGGAGAATTGTTTTTTCTCCAGCCCAAGTATATGGGCCATGGCAGGGTTGACACTCACCAGATAGGGATCAGGCAGAGCCTCTGGTGCTACCCTGGTGAAAAACTGGTCGCCCAGCCGGGCAAAGCCGTGGCGAAATTCGAGTGTTGCCTCTGTGTCCATGAACCGATGCTGATGCCAGCAAGTCATTAACGCAACCCCTTGGGCTACAGGGAATAAGGCTCCTGCTCAGACGCTACCACGATCCTCCCGGCTGTGGTGCGGCGGCGCAGGCTGGGTGATTCCCTGTCGAGGTACGCCAACGATGTCTCCGGATGTGCGTGTGACGGCGGACTAATAACTTCCCGGGTTTTTTTCCAGCACGACCCCGGACATATCCAGCAGCCCGGCATCTGTATGGGGCACTTCGGCATCATTCATGTTTCGGGACCGGATATGTTCCGGCAGGGCAACCGGCTCCGGTCCCGGCTGGGAAACGATAGCCTGACGATAGACCTGCATCGCCGCCTCAGGCTCTCCCAGATGATCGAGCAACCGCCCGAGTTCGCGGCTGGCGGCCAGGCCGGCGCCGCTGTGAATGGCAGCTTCCAGGTAGCGGCGCGCCTTGCCCCACAGCTGGGCGCGCAGGCTCAGGCGCCCGAGCGCCAGAAGCAGGGCCGGATTCAACTCGCGATCGTCCAGCCATTGCTCGGCGCGGGTCAGCGCCACCGAAGGCTCCGCCACATCCAGCAAGCCGTAAAGAGCGGCCAGATCTTCATGCCAGTGCTTCTTGAGCGCGCCCCGCAACAATTGTTCCGCTTCTTCATCCCGGTGACGCTGTTGCAACTGGCGGACATACTCCCCCAATATGACCGGTTCCTGGTGCAGGTTTCTGGGGATTTTATGCCAGACCGTGTCCAGGCGGCTGACTTCCATGGACGCCGCCGCATCCTGTAAAAGAGAGCGATAAACAAGCACTTCCAGAGCAGCAATCTGATCCGGGCGATAGGCCTGAGCTTTTTTCAGTTCCGGTAATAGTTTGTGCAGATGTTCCCAGTCAGCAAGCTGCTGATACAACTGCGCCAGCAGACGCAGTACATAGGCATGCCGGGGCGCCAGCTCGCGCAGATGTTTGAGCGTCGCCAGTGCCTGCTCGAACTGCTGATGAGCGATCTGCAGTTCCGCCTGGGTAAGGCTTACCGCCACATCTGCCGTGGGCATATGTTGGTGCGCCAGGCGGATATAAGCATCACGCCGGTCATCCAGGCCTTGCCGCTGGGCTGCCTGCGCGGCGGATAAGTAGTTGATCAGCGGTGTATCGGATACCTGCGCATATCGCGTGAGCAGTTTTTCCGCCTGCTGCCAATGGCCTTCCGCCAGTTCCACCAGCCCCTGCGTCAGTGCCTGCCTGGCCCGGCGCTGCTGCAGCTTTCGCCGCCAGCGGAAAATGCTGCCAGGCAGATGCAGCAGGCCAAACAGAAAGCGCAGCACATAGTAGAGCAGCCCCAAAAGCACGAATGAGAGCAGCACCAGCATGGCCAGGCTGAGTTCCACCGACCAGTTGCCCCAGGCCAGGAAGGCATAGCCGCTGTCCTTCCCGATCACCCAGGCCGCGAGTCCTCCCAGCACCAGAAACAGGCAGGCCTGCAACAGCAGCTTCATTCGGTCACACCGCCGTTATCCTGGCTGGCAGCCAAGGCCCGGCGAGTCTGCAGGGCTTTGAGCGCAAGAGTCAAATCCGGATATTCCGGCTTCAGATCGACCTTTTGCAGTGCGAGGATCTCCTGCTCAACCTGTTCCCCCACAACATCTTGCATATGAAAATGCCGCTTCAGCCAGGCGCTCAGGCGTTGCAGGCTGTCCTGATACAGGACCGGATCTTTCTGCACCAACGCCAGACGCGCCGTTTCCAGCAGCAGTATGGCGTTTTGCACCAGCACGACTTCCTGGCCCTGGCTAAGCAGGCTAGCGACGGGCCGGTCATGTCGGCGAATACGAACGCTGCGCTTCAGCCCGTCCCATAAATCCTGCCCCAGGTCACGCAGGCCGGGAGATCCATCTGCTGTCGCCGGCGGCTCTTGGGACGGCCTGTCAGCGGCTTTTTCCTCCACGACCAGGCGGGGCTTCAACCGGGAAAAATCTGCGGACATCACATCCATTTGCCGCAGCACTGCCGTGATATCCGGCAATCGAGCCTGTTTCAATGTCGCCATATCCTCAGCCAGTCGACGGCGCACGACCAACCACTGCGCATCACCGGTTTCTTCCAAACGCTGATCCGCCTGTTGCAGCGCGGCCAGGGCCGTACCCACGTCATCCGCCAGTTGCAGGCGCTGGAGAGCCAGTTGCACCAAGTATTCCGCTTCGGCCACCATCCAGCGCTTATCGGGTTTCCCCAGGCGGTTGCGCAGGTCGGCAATGATTGCGCGCAGCTCCA
>DTXR01000068.1 GCA_012962365.1 Chromatiaceae bacterium
ATGAAAAAGAGCCGATCACCCAGGCATACAACGTGTCGGAACGGACACTTTGTCTGCGGTTGCTGTGCAGCGCAAAAAATCCCGATGAAGCCTGGGATATGTATTGCGATTTGTGTGAGTCAATGACGCGCTTCATCGCTGATCTGGATCATGGTCGTTATCTACCCCGAGAGCGTCAGGAAAACCAGCCAGGTGATATCTCTGCTCATGATGATTAAAACATGAGTCTGTGCGTAGTTATGAGGCGGGTTATTCATGCTCTTGGGCTGTCGTCACATGATTCTGACTTTCGTGAAGGATAATAGGGTCTTAAATATTCTGATTGCCGGCAGAGTTTGCTGGTTGAATTGTCGAATTCAATCACTGAGGAATTTATGAGTGAGGAAAAGTTAACCGGGCGAGTGGTTGTGACCTACGGGCGCAGCATCATCTCGCTGATGATTGCCCAGTCGCTGGGCTCTCGTGGGATTGAGATTAGTGGTTGTGATGACGTTAATATGACGGTGTTGTCGTTTTCGAAATTTGTCACCAGTCATCATATCTACACTTCGCCCAGCGATGATGAAGAAGCCTTTATCGATGACCTGTTGAAGATTGTTGAGGACAATCGGCCTGATGATGATCGACCGTATGTGCTGATTCCTGCGTTTAACGATGCCAAGATCATTGCCCGGCATAAACAACATTTTGCAGACAAGATCACGGTGGCCTGTCCCGACTATGAAATGATTGATCGGGTGAATCCCAAGGACCATTTCGCCAAAACCGCGGCGGAACTGAATGTCGCCAGTCCGAAAACCTGGATGCCGTCGGATGAGCAGGAACTGCAACAGCAGCTTGAGGAAATCGAATTTCCGGTCTTTATCAAGCCACCGGATGATGTGGGTGGCCGGGGAATTTCCCGGGTGGAGAATGCCGACCAGTTGACGGCGGCCTATCGTGACCTGGTCGAACGTTATCCTGATGAACAGATCCTCATCCAGGGGCTGGCAGAAGGCGTCGACTACTGTTTTTGCGGGCTGTTTGATCAAGGTGAACTCAAAGCGCAAATGGTCTATCACAATTTGCAGAAGTTCCCCGTGGAAGCCGGTCCCGGAGTGGTGCGCGAAACCGTGGACAGCGAACGCTTTGCCGAGCAGGTGCAGCGTTTGATGAAGCCGCTCAAGTGGAATGGAGTGGCTGAAATCGATTTCATGTGGGATGAAAAAGACGACAGCACGCCGCTGATGATTGAAGTCAATCCACGTTTCTGGGCCGGGCTG
>DTXR01000069.1 GCA_012962365.1 Chromatiaceae bacterium
ACCCAAAAGGAGATGTGTCGGCGTTATCGGGGCTGCCATTTTTGCAAGTCCGTATCATTATGGAGAGTTCAACCACTGTTGCCATGATTATGCAGCGGTTCGAGGGTGAAAGAGGTGAGTGGTATCAATAAAACGATTCCTGAATACACCGTTGTGCGCCTGCCGGAATGGCAAGCCATGCACGAACGCATCCTATCAGAATTTGCGGTATGTACAGACAAGCCTGAGCGCCAAAGCCATTTCTTCCATGGCCGGTTTGAAAATCTGTATATCGGCGTGGAATGCATGCCGTCTCTGCAGGATCTGCTGGATACAGCCGCTGAACAGGCGGCAAAGATATTGCAACTATCGCTCGCTGATCTGAAATATGGTTACTGGTTCAACCTCATGTATCCCGGGCATGTTACTTCCCTGCACAGCCATGATGAGGATGACGAACTGCTTTCATGCGTGTATTACCTGGATGTGCCACAGGACAGCGGCAATCTTATACTGGGTCTGGCTGAAGGTCCCCAATCCCTCGTTCCCGAAGACGGCATGTTCGTTTTCTTCCCCCCGCAACTGGAACATGAAGTCACGGAAAACAGAAGTGCTTCCCCGCGTCTTTCGCTGGCGATAAATTTTGGGCCGGCGGGCTAGGCCGCTTTCGTCATGCTACTGACCCGATAGAAATGCTCAGCGGTCAGGCTGCCGTCCCGGGCAGCGCCCGCCCGCATCTGGACAAGATGCCGCTATATCCCCATCCGACAACGTTGTATTCCGATTTTGATTGATGCCCGGTCTAAGACATGAATCCGATGTCTCTGGAACTGAAATTACCCAAATTTGGAAAGACCAGATCCAGGTCAGCGTTGGTAATGCCAAACCAGCGAGCCAGGGTGGCGCCGTATTGTTCCGTGGATAGTTTGGGCAGCAGGGCATTGCCGATATCATCGTCACTGTCCAGTTCGATAACAGGCAGGTCGCCATAGACCTGCTTTCCTGCAACCGCACCTCCCAGCACCATCAGATGTGTGCCCCAGCCATGATCGGTGCCATCGCCATTGACACCCAGCGTGCGCCCGAATTCGGAAGAGGTGAAGGTGGTCACCTGCTGCTGCAGATCCATCTCAACCAAGGTCTGATAGAAGCTGTCCAGCGCCTCGTCCAGCGCAGCCAGGAGAAGCGGATGATCCTGGGCCTGGGCGCCATGGGTGTCCCATCCCCCCAGAGACACCGCAAAAATCTGCCGTTTCTGACCAAAGTCGGCATGGTTGTAGATCATGCGCGCCACCATGCGCAGCTGGGCCGCCAGGTTATTGTCCTTGTTGTAACTGGTGTCGAAAATGTCCTTATCGTTGGCATCATCCCAAGTGCGTTCCAGTGCTGCTTTCACTTCGCTGACGCGGCTACGGGTCCGCTGTGTGGCTTCCACGATCTGTTTTTCCAGCGCATGTTGGCTATTGCCTGAAAGCGCCAATAACTGTTCCCAGGTCGTACTTCGGTCGTTGGCCCATGCTGGCCAAGATGTTTTCTCCAGGCCTTCGAAACCACTGACCCCATCCCAGTAGTTGAGGCCCAATTGAGAGGTGGCAACCGCTGTTTCCCAGGGGCTGTGTCCATCCAGGGTGATAGTGATGGGCACATAGGGATTGCTGTTGCTGGCGGCCATCAAGTCGGCCATACGTCCACCCCAGCCGCTGGCGACACCGGCGCCCGCTGTATTGGGCGCATAGCCGGTCTGCCAGAAGTAGGTCTGATCGCTGTGGGAAAACAACTCTGGCGGCAACTTTATGCTGCTGTCTCCGTTTTGTTCCCAATCGAGGTATTGCTGTTTTGTTACAGGCTCTATCAAATTACCCACGTTGCTGACAAAGGCCAGTTTCCCCTGGTTAAAGTAAGTTTGCAGATTGGGCATGTTGGGATTAAGCCCGTGATCGACGCCGTCCAGGGGCAGCAGGCTGTTTTTGCTCACGGCAAGCCCGCCCCGAAGGTTTGCGTAGGCGGCATGAGAAGAAGTGCCACCGGGCACCAGCATGTTGATGGCATCATTGCCCCCGTGCAGGAACACGCAGACCAGGGCCTTGTAGTCGCTCAGGTTGCTGTAGTCGTCAGCCGCCAAGGCGCTGCGCATGGACAGCAGCATGCCCAGGGGAGAAGCGGCGA
>DTXR01000070.1 GCA_012962365.1 Chromatiaceae bacterium
AGGGATGAGCTGAACAATCCAAACATTCCGATTCGCAATCTAATCCGTCCAGACTTACATTAGAGGCTTCTTAAGAGTTCAAGGAGGGATTGGTACCGCTGGCAGCCGAAGGCTTGCCAGCGGGCATATTTTCCAGTCAGAACTTGTAGTTCAGCTGGGCGCTGAAGATGTCCACATCAGATTCGTAAGTGCCGATCAACTGGTGGCCGGTGCTGTGATCCAGTGCGTCGAGGTCTGTGTCATCGATGAACAGGTGTGAATAGGCGGTATCCAGGCTCAGGCTGTCAGACATACGATAACCCAGGCCTACGGCTATCCAGGTGCGGTCGTTACCGGGTATGCGCGGTGTGCGATCTGCCGTGCGGCTAATGGGTGTTTCGTCATACGCCCAGCCGGCGCGGAAGATCCACTTCTGGTTGGGGCTGTAGGTTGCGCCCAGGGAGTAGCGCATGTTGTTATCCCAGTTTTCCGGTTGCACGGTGTCTGGTTGCGCTGGGTTGTCATACCGGATGACCAGCTCATCGAAACGGCTCCACTTTGTCCAGGTGGCATCTGCCAGGATGGCCCACTGGTCATTGAAGGCATGGTACAGGCTGATGGAGGCCGATTCCGGCAGATCCACGTCTGCGGTGGCATCGGTATCGCTGAACAGGGGAATGCCCATGTCCAGGATTGCCTGGAAATTGGCAGGAACACGGAAATCCGCGCTTCCTTCCAGGTTCTGGGAAATGCCGGAGCGATAAGCCAGGCCAACGCGGGTATGGTCGGTAATATGGATCATGGCGCCGAAGTTGAAGCCGAAACTCCAGTCGGTGCCCTTGACCTTGGCGTAGCCATCGGAACCGGTCGGCATCATGCCCACGGCGGCGCAGGTGCCATCGGGGATCTGGGGTATTTGGGCTTCCAGTCCGTAGCAGATGGTGCCGAAATCGACTTTGTTCGAGAGTGTTGCGTTGATGTACTGGGCGCTGATGCCGCCGCCCAGTGAGATATGTTCGTTCAGTTTGAAACCAACGCTGGGGTTGATGTTGATGGTGCCGATTTCAGACCGAACGGCCTGGTAACGTCCCACCCAGTCGTCGTCATAATTGGTGGCGAGACCGAAAGGCGCATTGATGCCGACGCCGGCAAACCATTGGTCATTGATCTGGGTTGCATAATAAAGGTTGGGTACGAGCGCGTTTTCTCCACCATCGTTATTGCTGCCCGAAAGTGATCCGGCTATTGGAGTGCCGCCCGTAAGTGCGGGGTTGATATGGGAACCACGGTTGCTGAAATCGGCGCTCGGCAGGATGATATGTCCGGCAGCAACCAGTTGAGAACCCGATAGATTGGTCAGGCCAGCGGGGTTGAAATATATGGTGGAAGCGTCTTCGGCAACGGCTGCTGCGCCTGCAAAGGCGTTGCCCATGCCGCTGGCACTGTTTTCGATGATCGCAAAGCCGGCGGATTGGGCATTATAGGTCGTGGCAGCCAGAACACTGCCAATCAGCAGGCCCAGTGGCTTGCGAATTGCTGATTTTCTCATGCTGGTTTGTCCCCCTTGAGATGGAACCTGAATCCGTAAGTCCATCGGGGCGCATAGCACAAGCGCTTGATCCGTCCAGCTAGGTGAAAAATCTCACCAGACCTGCGTGTATGGCTGCGATTTTTCA
>DTXR01000071.1 GCA_012962365.1 Chromatiaceae bacterium
GTGCCAACATCAAAGCAGATTGCCTGTCTCTGAACGGCATCGTCTGCCGCGCCTGCGGTGACGCCTGCGACACCGACGCCATCCGCTTTCAGCTGGAAACCCGCGGCAGGGCCACCCCTTTGCTGGATCAGGCGCTTTGCAACGGCTGCGGGGAATGCCTGGCGGTTTGCCCGACAAAATCCATTTCACTCGATATTCCGGAGGCATCCTAGCCCTATGGAAAACAGCAATACCACGAATCTGTGCAGTTGTATCGTCCATGCCCGACCTGAGAGAGGTCATGAAGTGGAACAACTGCTCAACAGCATCCCCGGCGTGGAAGTTCACGGGGGGGTGGAAGAAGGAAAACTGATCGTCACAGTGGAAGACAGTGAAGAAGGTTCCGCTGGCGACATCATGATGAATTTCAACTCACTTGAAGGTGTAGTGAGTGCAACTTTGATATACCACTACGGTGGGGATGATCTTAACGAGGAGGTAATCCGTGAGTTTAACTAGACGTGATTTTATAAAGAGCAATGCCATTGCCGCTGCTGCGACAACTGCAGGCGTCACCCTGCCTGTAGCCAAAACCGCTTTGGCTGCAGAGGACGATGCAGATGTACGCTGGGACAAGGCTGCCTGCCGTTACTGTGGTACAGGTTGCTCCGTATTGATTGGCACCAAAGAAGGCAAAGTCGTCGCCAGCCAGGGTGACCCCGATGCACCGGTAAACAAAGGCCTGAACTGTATCAAGGGTTACTTCCTGCCCAAGATTCTGTACGGTGAAGATCGCCTGACCAAGCCCCTGCTGCGCAAAAAGAACGGCAAGTACGACAAGGACGGCAAATTTGAGGAAGTTTCCTGGGACGAAGCCTTCGATGTCATGGCCGAAAAATGGAAAGCCGCCATCAAGAAAGGCATGGAAGAAAACAAGGGCAAGCCGGTGGACAAGCTCACCTCCCGCGTGGCCATGTTCGGTTCCGGCCAGTGGACTGTGTGGGAGGGTTACGCAGCTTCCAAGCTGATGAAAGCCGGCTTCCGTTCCAACAACCTGGACCCCAACGCCCGTCACTGTATGGCTTCCGCCGTGGGCGCATTCATCCGTGGCTTCGGTATCGACGAACCCATGGGTTGCTATGATGATCTGGAACACGCCGATGCCTTCGTCCTCTGGGGTTCCAACATGGCGGAGATGCACCCCATCCTGTGGTCCCGTCTCACCGACACCCGCCTGACCAAGCCCGGCTGTGAAGTGCATGTGCTGTCCACCTACAAGCACCGCTGCTTCGAACTGGCTGACAATGGCATCATATTTACGCCACAGACCGATCTGGCAATCCTGAACTACATTGCCAACTACATCATCCAGAACAAGGCCTACAACAAGGAGTTCATCGACAAGCATGTACAGTTCACCAAGACCCCGACCGACATCGGTTACGGTCTGCGTGCAACTGATCCCCGCGAGAAGAAGGCCAAAAACCGCATGAAAGGCAAGCTGAGCAAGATCAGCTTCGATGAATATGCCAAGTCGGTAGCACCCTATACGCTGGAAAAGGCATCCGAGCTTTCCGGTGTACCCAAGGACAAGCTGGAAAAACTGGCCAAGGTCTATGCAGACCCCAAGAAGAAGGTCATGTCCCTCTGGACTATGGGCTTCAACCAACACACCCGCGGCGTCTGGGTCAACGGTCTGTGCTACAACGTGCACCTGCTCACGGGCAAGATTTCCGAGCCCGGCAACAGCCCCTTCTCCCTCACCGGCCAGCCTTCCGCTTGCGGAACCGCTCGCGAGGTTGGCACCTTTGCCCACCGTCTGCCTGCGGATCTGGTAGTCAAGAAAAAGGCCCATCGTGACACCGCAGAGAAAATCTGGAAACTGCCTGAAGGCACCATCCCGGGCAAGGTGGGTTACCACGCGGTAAAAATGCACCGCATGCTGAAAGACGGCAAACTGGATTGTTACTGGCAGCAGTGCAACAACAACATGCAAGCTGCCGCCAACATGAACGAGGAATCCTATCCCGGTTGGCGTAATCCCAATGCTTTCATTACCGTCACCGACCCCTACCCCACCGTATCTGCACAGGCTGCGGACCTGATTCTGCCAACAGCCATGTGGATCGAGAAGGAAGGTGCCTATGGCAATGCCGAGCGACGCACCCAGTTCTGGCGTCAGCAGACCAAGGCGCCAGGTGAAGCAAAATCCGACCTGTGGCAGACCATGGAATTTGCCAAGCGTTTCAAGATGGAAGAAGTCTGGCCGGCCGAGCTGCTGGAGAAGGCGCCTGAATACAAGGGCAAGACCCTGTATGAAGTACTCTATGAAAACGGCCAGGTGAACCAGTTCCCCTTCGAGGGCAAGATCACCGATGACCGTGGCAATGAGTACGAAAACGACGAAGCCGCTCACTTTGGCTACTATGTCCAGAAAGGCCTGTTCGAGGAATATGCCTCCTTCGGCCGTGGCCACGCCCATGACCTGGCGCCCTTCGACACCTACCACAAGGCCCGCGGCCTGCGTTGGCCCGTGGTGAACGGCAAGGAAACCCTGTACCGCTTCCGCGAAGGCTATGACCCCTACGTGGCCAAGTACAACCCGGACGGTAAGAAGGGTGATGTGTTCTTCTACGGCAACAAGAAGAAAAATGGCGGCCGCGCCAACATCATCACCGCGCCTTACGAGCCGCCTGCGGAAAGCCCTGACAAGGAATACCCGCTGTGGCTGTGCACCGGCCGGGTACTCGAGCATTGGCATTCCGGCTCCATGACCCGTCGTGTTCCCGAACTGTATCGTGCAGTTCCCGACGCCGTGGTTTACATGAACAAGAAAGATGCCAAGAAGTTCAAGCTGCGCAACGGGCGTATGGCCAAGATCTCATCCCGCAGGGGCACCATCACCTGTAAGGTCGAGACCCGGGGCCGTAACCAGCCGCCAGAAGGGTTGATTTTCGTCCCCTGGTTCGATGCTGGCCGTTTGGTGAACAAGCTCACACTCGATGCTACCGATCCACTCTCCAAAGAGACGGATTACAAGAAGTGTGCGGTGAAAATCACCAAGGCATAACGGTATGCAGCCCATCCGTGAAGGATGGGCTGCCTTTCGAAACTGGAATCTGAACATGACAAAATCAGACAAAGGCAACAAGAGCATCAACCGCCGTCAGTTTCTGACGACAACGCTCAAGACTGCCTGCAGTGTTGGGCTGATGGGCGTTGGTCTGGGTTTCTATGCTCAGCGCGCCAACGCCCTGCCGCCACTTGCCATTCGGCCACCGGGCGCTTTGCCTGAGGAAGACTTCCTCGGCGCCTGCATCCGCTGTGGTTTGTGTGTCAGGGATTGTCCTTTCGACATCCTGTTCCTGGGCCAATTGGGTGATGACATCCCTTCGGGGTCGCCCTATTTCCTTGCCCGCACCGGGCCTTGTGAAATGTGCGAAGACATCCCCTGCGTTGCCGCCTGCCCCACCAATGCGCTGGATCATTCTCTTACAGATATAAATGATGCACGTATGGGATTGGCCATCGTCTACGACCAGGA
>DTXR01000072.1 GCA_012962365.1 Chromatiaceae bacterium
CATCACATTATGCTCGCTGTGTTTTACGCCCAGCCTGGTCAGCAACATTTTGTAATCCGGCATTGCATAGCTGGCTCTGTACTCATAAAAAAGTGGCTTGAAAATATTAACACCGGCCAGTTGATCTAATTTTTTCGCAATTGCTGCGGCTGACATTGATTTATGCTCACAACAATCTTTAAGTTGCCTGAGCAGGGTATCCAGCGAGGTTTTATTCTGACTCAGTTGCCTGAGTTTGATATCCGCCGTCAACCAGTAGTGCACGCCACTCCAGTGTACCCGCATAAAGCTGCGGTAGCGGCGCATATTGTCACTGATCTTTACAAGTGCAACATGGGACCAGGTATTCTGTTTGTGGCCGCGTGCAAAACCACTTGCGAGTTTTTCCCATAAATCAGATTCACTCAGCAGACCGCTGCGTGCCTGAATAATATTTTGATAATAACTGGCCAGTCCTTCAGAAAACCACAGGTCGCCAGAACCACGGTAGGGAATAAACAAATGGCTGAGCTCATGAAATGCCGTCCAGTCACGAGTGATTTCCTGTAGATTAAACTCAGGGTTAATCACCAGTGTTACGGTGTCCGGGTTACTACGGGTGACCTGTCCCCAGGGTACAGGGCTATGCCGGCTCGAACTGCGTTGAATTGTGATATTAAATTGATCTTTTGGCCAGGCATTGTAAACTGTTAGCAATGCCCCGGTAACCTGTTTCAACCATTCGTAAGTCTGTTGACGTTCTGCTTTGTTTAGAGAATGAGCGTATTGAATATGGATGCGTTGCTGCGCATGCTCTAGCGAATTGCCATGCGCCAGTGTGCTTGCAGTAAGGATCGATAAAAATGTAAAAATTCGGATCATTTGCCACACAATAATTAAGAACGCGGAAAATTAAGCTGATGTAATGGCGATGCAATAGCAGGAATACGACAACAAGAGAAATGGAGATGCAAAGCGTCTACAAGATAAAATGTTGCCTAGACTATTTTGAAAATACTTTTTTACGCGAACTAAGACCCCATCTCATTTTTGTCACGGTTGGATATTTGCTGCCATTCGTTTCCAATCAGCGGATCAATATCGTCTTCAGGTTCATCTTCCCAGCTATAGCGTTTTCTTGTTGGAAGCGGATCGTATCCCCGCAGTAAAATAGCCATGAAGACACCCATTAAAGCACCAAAAAAATGATACTCAAACGAGATGTTTTCTTCGCGCGGGAAAATACTCATCACCATGCCGCCATAAAGAA
>DTXR01000073.1 GCA_012962365.1 Chromatiaceae bacterium
GGGATCGTTGATCAGGCCTTTCCAGCCCACGGTGGTGCGGGGTTTTTCGAAATACACGCGCATGACGATGAGCAGGTCGTCCGCGAGCCGTGTCTTCACCTCCAGCAGCCGCCGGGCATAGTCCATCGCCGCCTCGGGATCATGAACCGAACAGGGGCCGATGACGACCAGCAGACGGTCGTCTTCACCGTGGAGAATGCGGTGGATCTGCTGGCGGGTTTCGAAAACGGTTTTGGCGGCGGCTTCTGTGACAGGATATTTCTCATGCAACACGGCGGCAGGCACCACTTCCTGAGTGGCGCGGATGCGCAGATTGTCTGTCGGATACTGTTGCATGAGTCTGTCTCTTCGATCGCTTGCGAAGCGGTTGATTATAGCTCCTCGCGGGGATCGCGCTCAATACAGATAACAGGCGACCTCGTGGGAGGCACCGTTTTCATTCAGGTTTTTCAATTCCGGCATCGCTTCCTCACAGACCGGCATGGCGTCAGGACAACGGGTGCGGAAAGGGCAGCCGGATGGTGGATGCAGGGGTGAAGGGACGTCACCCTGAAGGATGGTGCGGTCGGATTTCGTGTCCGGATCCGGCATGGGGATGGCTGACAGCAAAGCTTTGGTATAAGGATGCAGAGGTTTGCGGTACAGGTCCGTGGAAGATGCGATTTCCACCAGCTTGCCCAGATACATGACGCCGATCTGATGGCTGATGTGCTGCACTACCGCCAGGTCATGGGAAATGAACAGGAAGGAGATATGCAGCTCTCGCTGCAGGCGTGCGATGAGATTCAGCACCTGGGACTGCACGGATACGTCGAGGGCGGACACGGCCTCGTCGGCGACGATGAATTTTGGATCCAGGGTCAGGGCCCGGGCGATTCCGATGCGCTGGCGTTGACCTCCTGAGAATTCGTGGGGGTAGCGGTGCAGCACGTTGGCGCGCATGCCCACGATGTCCAGCAGTTCCAGCACTTTTTTCTTGCGCGATGCTGCATCACCGATGCGGTGGATTTCCAGAGGTTCAAGCAGGGTCTGCATCACCGTACGTCTCGGGGAAAGTGAGGCATAGGGGTCCTGAAAAATGATCTGCATGTCCTTCCGGTGCGCCACCAGCTCCTTCCGGTTCAGGGATGTGATGTCCGTGCCGCCCAGCCGGATTTCTCCTCCGGTGGGCTCATGCAGACGCAGGATGGCTCGTCCCAGGGTGGATTTTCCGCAGCCGGATTCTCCTACCAGGCCGAAGGTATGGCCTTTGGGAATCGTAAAGCTCACATCGTCCACGGCTTTCAGCTGGCCCACGACATGTCGGAAGAAACCTCCCTTGATAGGGAAGTGTTTTTTCAGGTTTTTTACTTCCAGCAGGGTACTCATGCGTTACTTCCCGCAGCAGGGTTGGGGTGATAACAGGCAACGGCCTGATTGTTTTGCCATTCTAGGGGCGGCTCTTGCTGGTGGCAGGCAGCGTCCGCCTTGTAACAGCGATCCACGAAACGGCAGCCGGCGGGCAGGTGCAGCAGATCCGGTACGGTGCCGGGAATGGTGGGCAGCTCGTCCAGCTTTTCCTCGCGGATACGGGGAATGGATTTGAGTAAGCCTTCCGAATACGGATGCCGGGGCGCCTGAAAGAGAGGCTGGATGGCGGATTCTTCCGCGATTCTGCCGGCGTACATGACGACAGCCCGGCTGCAGGACTGCGCCACGACACCCAGGTCATGGGTGACCAGAACCACCGATGTGCCCAGTTCGTCCTGCAGCTTGACCATCTGTTCCAGCACCTGGGCTTGGGTAGTGACGTCCAGGGCAGTGGTGGGTTCGTCGGCCAGCAGTAGTTTGGGATTGCAGGACAGCGCCATGCCGATCATCACCCGCTGGCGCATGCCGCCGGACATCTGGTGCGGGTATTCGTCGATGCGCTTCTGTGGCGACGGGATGCCCACCAGTGCCAGCATTTCGATGGCGCGGTTGCGGGCCTGTTTGCGCGTCATGCCCTGGTGGCGCATCAGCACATCGGTCATTTGCGTGGCGATGGTGAATACCGGGTTCAGGGCGGTCATGGGTTCCTGGAAGATCATGGAGATCTCCTTGCCACGGATGTGCCGGTAGTCGGATTCGGACAGGCCCACCAGTTCCCGCCCTTCCAGTTTGATGCTGCCGGAGACGATGCGTCCCGGGGGCGAGGGAATCAAACCCAGGATGGCCAGAGAGGTCACCGATTTGCCGCAACCGGACTCGCCTACCAGCCCCAGGGTCTCGCCGGGCATGATGTCGAAGGTTACGCCGTCGATGGCGCGCACGATACCGCGCTGGGTGGAGAATTCGATGACCAGGTCTTTTACGCTGAGCAGGGGCTGGGTCATTTCCAATCTCCATCGGTGGGTGGGATGGGCAAAGGGGCGCGAGCCCATCTACTCGATGAATTCAGAATCATGCGCTCACCTTCTTCGGATCCAGTGCATCCTGCAGGGA
The DNA here is from genome assembly GCA_012962365.1 of Chromatiaceae bacterium. Lineage (GTDB taxonomy): Bacteria > Pseudomonadota > Gammaproteobacteria > Chromatiales > Chromatiaceae > Thiolapillus. The sequence goes on from DTXR01000073.1 coordinate 2,464, forward strand.
ATCGGAAAACATGTTGAACGCCATCACCAGCACGAACAGGAAGGTGGAGGCGGTGAGGAAGTTGGAATAGTGTCCGGCCTGCACCTCCTGGGTGGATTCGGCGATCATCAACCCCCAGGACACGCCGTCTACCACGCCCAGTCCCAGGAAACTCAGAATGACCTCGGACTTGATGGCGCCGACGAACACGATGGTGGCCTGCACCAGCAAAATATGGAAGGTATTGGGCATGATATGGCGGAATATGATCTTGCCCTGGGGCAGGCCGATGGCACGGGCGGCTTCCACGAATTCGAAATTCTTCAGTTTGATCACTTCTCCGCGAACCAGGCGGGCGGTAGTCGTCCAGAACGTGGCGATCATGGCGATGTGCATGGAATAGGGGTAGCCCTGCAGGGCATAGGCGATGGCCGCCACGAACAGATAGAACGGGATGGAATCGAGTACACCCATGAGCCACAGTATCAGTTCGTCCACCCAACTGTTGGTGAAATAGCCGGAGAGGGCGCCGAGTATGCCGCCCAGGATGGTGGACAGGATCGCCACCACCATGCCCACCTCGAAAGCTGTCTTGGTGCTGTAGATGGCGCGTGAGTAGATGTCCTGGCCGATGATATTGGTGCCCAGCCAGTGTTCGGGGCTGGGGCCGGCCCACATATCGCCTCCGACGTTGCTCCAGCCCGAGCCCCACAATCCCGCCCAGACGCCCAGGGCGATGAACATGAAGAAAATGACCACGCCCAGCGCAATCATGCCGGTGCGGTCACGGCGGAACTTGTACCAGGCCTTGCCCCACAGGGACTCACTTTCCTTCGGCAGGCTTGTTTCTTCGGCCAGCGTGTTCATTTCAGGGATACCCGTGGATCAACCAGTTTGTAGAAGATGTCGTTGAGGATCAGTACGATGACAAACAGCACGGCTGTAATACCGACGACCGCTTTCAGTATGGGCTGGTCGCCGGTGGTAATGGCATCGAAGGTGACCTTGCCCACGCCTGGGATGCCAAAATAGCTTTCCACCAGCAGAGAGCCGGAGATCACCACCAAGGGAATGGAGAACATGATGCGGGTGATGATGGGGATCATCGCATTCTTCAGTATGTGCTTGAACAACAGCTCGCCGGGCGGCGTGCCGAAGGCCTTGGCCGTGCGCACATGGTCGCGGCCCATTTCCTCCACGATCACCGCCCGGTAGAAACGGGTGTTGTAGCCCAGGGCGACGAATACCGTGGCCAGTGTGGGCACGGTGATATAGCGCAGGTAGTCCCAGAAGCTGTAGACGTTCCAGCCACGCACCGGGAACCAACCCAGTCCGTCATTGGAAGAGAGCAGTATCTGGAAGGCGATGATGACGATGAGGAAGCTCACGCTCATGCCCACTACCGAGCCGCCCATGATCAGCTTGTCGAGCCAGTGGCCGCGGTAATAGGCAGCCACCAGCGCCAGGGCGATCCCCAGCAGATTGCCCAGCACGAAGCCGGGGGTGATCAGCGCCAGGGAAATGGGCACGGTGCGTTTCAGGATGCTGTTCACCCGCTCGCCGGTGGAATCTGAATAGCCGAAATCGAAGGTCGCCAGCTCTTTCAAGTATTCCAGATAGCGGGCGACGAAAGGTTTGTCATAGCCCAGTTGATGGCGGATTTCCTGTATCTGTTCCTCTGTGGCGTTCTTACCCACCAGTTCATAGGTTTTGTCCGGACCGAAATAGACCATCAGCAGAAAGCTGATCAGGGTCACGCCGATGATCAGGGGAATGCCCGTAATGAATTTGCGCAGAGCGTACTGGAGCATCTCCATTACTTTCCGGCCTCCTCGATATCCACGTACTTGAGATGGAAGCCGCCGACGATGGAACGGTCGGGGTAGCTCACCACATTCTTGTGCCAGAGGAGGATTTCCTGCCGGGACAAACCGGATATGGTGACGCAGGAATCAAGGACGATCTGATTCATTCTTCTGTACAGTTTGGTGCGTTCGGGTGAAGGTTGCATGACGGCGCTCTGTTCATACAGACGGTTGTATTCTGGGTCGTTGAAATTGGCGTTGTTGGAGCCGGGAGAGCCATTGGGACCATAAAACAGCTGCAGGGTGTTCTCCGCGTCGGGATAATCCAGCCCCCAGCCCATGCCCACGATCTTGATTTTCGCTTGCTTCACGGCTTTGTTGAAATCACCAAAGGAGGCGTAGGAATCAAAAACAATCTTCTCCTTGGGGTAGCCGATTTTCGTCAGCCAGCCGCGGTATTGTTCGAAGATCTGGCGGGTATCCACCTGAGCGACACCGCCATAGGTGAGGGTGGGCAGCTTGTCGGCAGTCCAGCCGGCCTCTTCCAGAAGTTTTTTGCCTTTTTCCGGGCTGTATTCCAGGCTGTCTTTAGGGCCATCCGGGTCATATTCGGGGACAACGGGCGGAATGATGCCGGGAAAAATCACGCCCATGTCGTTGTAGAAGCGTTTGTTTCGTTCATGCCAGTTGAAGGCATAGCGAATGGCGCAGCGCAGGGCATGGTTCATTTCTTCCCGCCGCTTGTCCTTGTTGTAACCGATTTCCGGATCGGCCATGTTGAAATCTGTATGCACGAAACCGGTTTCGATGCCGCTGGTCATGAAAAAACGCTGGGCATATTCTGGCTTGAGCAGGACGTTGGGCTGTTTCCTGGCCAGCACATCATCCAGCAGTTCCTTGGGAATGCCGGCGTACTGGATTTCATCGCCCTTGGTGAAGGAGTTCCACCGCGACAGGGATTCCTGAATGAAATGGATTTCCAGGCGATCGACCAGGGGGGGTGCCCTGCCTTCGATCTTCTCGATGCCAAATTTGCCATGAATGGCTTCGTCATAACCTTCATAGGCCAGGTCGATGGGCTCTTTGCGGTATTTTGGATTCCTGACCAGTACGGCACGCACTGAATCGAAGGTCTGCAGCCTGAAAGGCCCGGAGCCCACGGGCCGCACGGAGAATTCCCGCCCGTAGTAGTTTACGGCTTCATGGGGCACGATGGCGGAATAACCCTGGGCCAGGGTATGCACCAGTTGGGGGAAGGGCTTGTTGAGAATGATCCGGATGGTATAGCGATCCAGGGCTTTGAGGCCTTCCACTTCCTTGTCATAGTCCGAACCGGCCTGTTTCCAGTCAGCCATACCCTTGATGCGCCCGGACCAGAACCAGCTGCCCTGGGAGCGGGTTTTCGGATCGAAATGCCGCTTCAGGGAATAGACGAAATCTGCTGCGGTCAACTCCCTGCCCTTGCCGTCGGGAAACGCCGGATCGTCGGTGAATTCCACGCCTTTCTTGATGCGAATAGTGTAGGTCAGGCCATCTTCCGACACGTCCGGCATGGCCGCGGCGAGGTTGGGTTTGATCTGGTAGGGGCGGGCCAGATATTTATAGGAATAGAGCGTGTCGTAGATATTCACTACCACATGATTGGCGTAGATGGTGGCGCTTTGTGCCGGATCCAGGCTGGTAGGTGAGCCGTTCAGCGAATGACGGTAGACCTTCATGCCTGTGGTTTTCGGGCCATCGGAGCAGCCTCCCGCTAGCAAGAGGGATGATAAGAACAGCAGGGCGCAGGCTCGTATGATCATGGATGATTGTGGCAGTCAGACGATAACAGTGCGCGAGTATAACGGGTTCATTGGCAAGGGAAAATCGCTTTTTGCTGTCTTCGCGCGCTTTTCCCGTTTCAGGGTTATTGTTTTTGACGGGTGGACAGGGAATCTTTTATTTCCGGGTTGATAATAATGATAAAATAATCGGCCATGTCGCTGAAATATGATCTTCACAGTCATTCCACGGTTTCCGATGGTACCCTGACGCCTGCCCAGTTGGTCAACCTGGCGGCGGATGCCGGGGTGAATGTGCTTGCGCTTACGGATCACGACAATGTTTCCGGCGTTGCCGAAGCCAGCGCGGCAGCCGAAGAAAGGGATATGCGTATTGTTCCCGGTGTAGAGATATCCGTCAGCTGGAACGGGCACACGGTGCATATTCTGGGCTTGAATGTTGATCCTGAAAACCCCATTTTGCGACAGGGTCTGCAGGCACTTTGCGACTACCGTCATTGGCGGGCGCGGGAGATTGGGCGCAGGTTGGGCAGGAAAGGCATCGGGAATGCCTATGAAGGCGCCTGTGAACTGGCTACGGGGGCGCTGGTGGGTCGCTTGCACTTTGCCCGTTTTCTGGTGCAGCAGGGATATGCGAAGGACATAAAAGAAGTCTTCCGAAAATTCCTGGTGGCCGGCAAACCGGGGTACGTATGTGGCGACTGGGCAGCGCTTGATGAAGCCCTGGGGTGGATCGAGGCGGCAGGTGGCATGGCTGTGATTGCCCATCCTGCCCGCTACAACATGACCCGGGGCAAGCTGCGGCGCCTGATCGGTGAATTCCGTGAGTTGGGCGGCAGGGGGCTGGAGGTTGTTTCCGGCAGCCACAGCAAGGATGAGTATTTCACCATGGCCCGTCATGCGAAGGATTTTGGCCTGCTGTCCTCCGCAGGTTCGGATTTTCACGGGCCGGAAAATCCCTGGGTCAACCTGGGCAAACTGCCCGAGTTGCCGCCGGGTTGTGATCCGGTATGGAAGCATTTTTGATATGGCACAGTTTTTTCAGATACATCCCGAAAACCCCCAGCCGCGACTTGTGCGCCAAGCGGTGGAGATCCTGCGTAACGGTGGTGTCATCATCTATCCCACGGATTCCAGCTACGCCATTGGCTGCCATGTGGGAGACAAGGCAGCGATGGATCGCATCCGACAGATACGCCGCCTGGACGACAAGCACAACTTCACCCTGGTGTGCCGGGATCTGTCGGAGATCTCCCAGTACACCAAGCTGGGCAACCAGCAGTACCGTTCGATCAAAAGCCTGACGCCAGGCCCCTACACCTTTATATTGAAGGCGACCAAGCAGGTGCCCAAGCGCCTCATGAACCCCAAACGCAAAACCATCGGCATCCGTATTCCAGACAATCGGGTCGCCCTGGCGCTGCTGGAAGAACTCAACGAACCCATTTTGAGCAGCACACTGATTCTTCCCGGCGAAGATCTGCCCATGATGGATCCCTACGACATGAAGCAGACCCTGGAAAATCAGGTCGACCTGATCATCGATGGCGGCTATTGCGGGTACGACCCGACTACCGTGGTGGTCATGGAAGACGACGAACCTTGGATTGCCCGCGAAGGCAAGGGCGATGCTTCTTTGTTTGAATGATCCTCCTGACGTGTTTCCGGATATAATCACCCGATGCAAGATCTGAATCTGATTCAACAACTGGCGGTGTTCGTGTTGCCCCTGATATTTGCCATAACCGTGCATGAGAGTGCCCACGGCTGGATGGCGGACAAGCTGGGTGATCACACCGCCCGCTCCATGGGTCGTGTGACCGTCAATCCCATTCCCCATATCGACCTGGTAGGCACCATCATCGTTCCTCTGGCGCTGTATGCCATGACCACCCTCGCCGGCGGTGGCGGCCTGATCTTCGGCTGGGCCAAGCCCGTGCCCATCAATCCGCGGAATTTTAAAAATTACCGAAGAGATACGGCGCTGACCGCTGCTGCCGGCCCCATGTCGAATTTCATCATGTTGCTGATATGGGCAATGGTGTTGCGCTTGAGCATGGGACTGGAAAGCGGCGCCGGGTGGCTTGCCGAACCCCTGGCCTACATGGCCGTGGGAGGCATTCTCATCAATGCCATTCTCGGGGTGCTGAATCTGTTGCCCATACTGCCGCTGGATGGCGGCAGGGTGCTTGCGTCCCTGCTGCCCCCCAGGCTGTCCATGTCCTATGCCAAGCTGGAGCCCTGGGGCCTGTTCATTCTCATCGGGTTGATGGTGACAGGCATCTTGTGGCCACTAATGAGACCCATGCTGCAATTGGTGCAAACCCTCGCCTATTCCGTTGCAGGGCTGATGTAGCGCTGCCGGATACTTTGAATTCAAACTATCGACCAGGAATTACATGGAAAACGTCGCTTCACAACACGCCCGCGTGCTTTCCGGCATGCGCCCCACCGGTCGCCTCCACCTCGGGCATTATCATGGGGTGCTGAAAAACTGGGTGGAACTGCAGCATGAGTATCAGTGCTTCTTCTTCGTCGCCGATTGGCACGCCCTGACCACCCATTATGAAGACCCCTCCATCATTCCCGACAGTGTCTGGGACATGGTCGTCGACTGGCTGGCCGCGGGCGTCAATCCAGGAGAAGCGACGTTGTTCATCCAGTCCCGGGTACCGGAACATGCCGAGCTCCATCTGCTGCTGTCCATGCTCACGCCCCTGGGCTGGCTGGAGCGTGCGCCCAGCTACAAAGATCAGCAGGAAAAGCTCAAGGAAAAGGATCTCGCCACCTACGGTTTTCTGGGATATCCGCTGCTGCAGGCGGCAGATATTCTCATTTACCGCGCCGGGCTGGTGCCCGTGGGTGAAGACCAGGTGGCCCATGTGGAATTGACGCGGGAGATTGCCCGCCGCTTCAATCACATGTACGGACGCGAGCCGGATTTTGAAACCCGGGCGGAAGAAGCAATGAAGAAAATGGGCAAGAAGAATGCCCGACTCTACGCTAACTACCGCAAGGCCTACCAGGAGCAGGGCGATGATGATGCGCTGGCAGCGGCGCGGGCGTTGCTGGAATCTCAGCAGAACATCAATCTTGGTGACCGTGACAGGCTGTTTGGCTACCTTGAAGGTGGCAGCAAGGTGATCCTGCCGGAACCCCAGGCCCTGCTCACCAAGGTATCCAAGATGCCCGGGCTGGACGGGCAGAAAATGTCCAAGTCCTACGGCAATACCATCCCCCTGAACGCCAAATCCGATGAACTGGAGCAACAGCTGCGGACCATGCCGACGGATCCGGCGCGGGTGCGCCGCACCGATCCTGGAGATCCAGGCAAATGCCCGGTATGGGAATTTCATGAAGTCTATTCTGACGAGAGCGTCAAAACCTGGGTAACAGAAGGCTGCCGCAGCGCCGGCATTGGTTGTATTGAATGCAAACAACCGGTCATCGACGCCGTGCTCGCTGAACTGAAGCCCATCCAGGAGCGTGCTGCGGAATACGAGAACGACCCGGACCTGGTGCGCAATATCATCAACGAAGGTTGTGAAAAAGCGCGGGATGAAGCCCGTGATACCATGGAAGAAGTACGTCATGTGATGTCGCTGGAATATCGATGAATCCTGCTGAAACACCCTTGCCTAAAGTGCTTTCCCCCGAACCTGCTCCCCGGCAGGAGGAAATGCCCTTTGCCGTGGTGGAGGGTCAGCCCCAGTATCAGCTGCCGAAGGATCTCTACATACCGCCCGATGCCCTGGAGGTGTTTCTGGATGCCTTCGAAGGACCGCTGGACCTGCTGCTGTACCTGATCAAGCGCCAGAACCTGGATATCCTGAATATTCCCCTGGCGCGCATCACCGAGCAGTACATGGAGTACATCGACCTGATGAAAGAATTGCGCCTGGAGCTGGCGGCAGAATACCTGGTGATGGCCGCCATGCTGGCGGAGATCAAATCCCGCATGCTGTTACCCCGGCCAGCTTCCGAGGAAGAGGAAGGCGAGGATCCGCGCGCCGAACTGATCCGGCGCTTGCAGGAATACGAGCGCTTCAAACAGGCGGCCGAGGATCTGCATGGCATGCCCCAACTCGGACGCGATGTGTTTCCCGTGCGGGTGGAAGTGCCGGACAAGAACATCCGCCAGGAGCCACCCAAATTAGAGCTGAAAGAACTGTTGCTGGCGCTGAAGGATGTGCTCCAGCGCGCCGACATGTTCAGCAACCATCACATCACACAGGAACCCCTGTCTCTGAGGGAGCGCATGAGCCGGGTGCTGGAAGCGGTCAGCACCGGGCGCTTTATCGCTTTTCATGAGCTGTTCGACATCACCGAAGGCCGTGATGGCGTGGTCGTCACCTTCATGGCCATCCTTGAACTGCTCAAACAAACCCTGATAGAGATGGTGCAGAGCGAGACTTTCGGTCCCATTCATCTAAAGGCGCAGGGAGTGAGCGAGGCATGAATCCCAGTGACAACCTGAAACAGATCGTCGAGGCAGCGCTGCTCGCTTCCGGCAAGGCCATGAGCCTGGACAAGCTCCTCGAGCTGTTCGATGAAATGGAGCAGCCGGAGAAGAAAGCCCTGCGCGCCGTGTTGCAGGAACTGAGTAAAGACTATGCTGACCGGGGCATCGAAGTGAAGGAAGTAGCGTCCGGCTGGCGCATTCAGGTCAGCAGGGAATGCGCGCCCTGGGTGTCGAGGTTGTGGGAAGAAAAGAAAGTAGATAAAAATGAAGATTTTATCTTCATCTTTTCTTTTTTCATAGTATATACACTATAACCC
>DTXR01000074.1 GCA_012962365.1 Chromatiaceae bacterium
TCGAGAAGAAATACCCTGACATCAAGGTAGAGATGCTGAAGAAAAAAACCACCGCCGGGGTGAAATACCTGCAAGAGACTGCGGGCAACAATACCTCAGACCTGTTCTGGGCATCAGCGCCAGATGCTTTTGAAATCCTCAAGGGTGATGAGTTGTTGCAGAAGTACCAGACAAAGGTCAAGGGTATTCCGGAAAAGGTCGGTGCTTTTCCCATCAATGATCCTGATGGATACTACAAAGGTTTTGCGGCTTCGGGTTACGGTATCATGTGGAACACCCGTTACCTCAAGGCCAAGAAGCTGCCGGTTCCCCGTGAGTGGGAAGATCTGAGCAAAGCTGTGTACCACAAGCATGTGGGCATGAGCGCACCGTCGCGTTCTGGTACTACTCATCTTACGGTGGAAACCGTGTTGCAGGGCAAGGGATGGGAAAATGGCTGGGCGACCTGGAAAGCTATCGCCGGTAACATGAAAACCATCACCGAGCGCAGTTTCGGTGTGCCGGACGGGGTGAACAGCGGCCAGTTCGGTATCGGTATCGTTATCGACTTCTTCGGTCTGTCATCCAAGGCGTCCGGCTTCCCGGTTGATTTCGTCTATCCAAAGGTGACTACTCTGGTTCCGGCCAATATAGCGATCGTTAAGCAGGCGCCGAACAGAGAAGCCGCTGCGGAATTCATCGAGTTCCTGCTGTCTGACGAAGGTCAGGCGTTATTGCTTGATCCAAAAATTATGCGCCTGCCGGTCAACCCCAAAGCTTATGCAAAAGCGCCGGCGAACTTTCCCAACCCCTTCAAGGACAATTCTATCGGCTCTGGCGTGAAGTTTGATCTTGCGCTGTCGAAGTCACGCTACAACGTGGTCAATTCTCTGTTTGATGTGATGATCACCTATCGCCTGGATGACTTGCGTACGGCAGTGAAGGCGATTCAGGATGCCGAAGCTGCATTGAAAGGCAAGAGCAGTCCGGGAGCCGAAAAGCTCATTGCCGAGGCGAAGGCATTGGTGAACGCGGTGCCTATCGACGCCGACAAGGCCAGCGACAAGGCGTTCAATGCCATCTTCAAGAAGAAGCGCAAAAAGGCGACGACCAAAGTCACTGGCCGTCAGGCCGAGATCGAGCAACAGTGGGATGAGATGATCAGGGCCAACTATGCCAAGGCCGCCCAACTGGCAAAACAGGCCAAATCCATGCTCTGACACGGTAGGCCAGCGGGTCGGCCACAAGCCGGCCCGCTGTTTGTAAGGGGGAACAATCACATGACGAAACAACGCGGCCCGGCCTTTGCGGGCCTGTTGATTGCGCTGATCCTGCTGGTCTTCCTGGTCATTCCCGTGGCGCAGGTGATCTATGTTGCCTTTCAGGATCCGGCAAGTGGCCAGTTGACACTGGTCAACTTCATCGATTTCTTTCGTTCTTCCCTGTTTCAGGAATCGTTCTTCAATTCTTTTTACGTGGCCGCCATGTCCGTGGTGCTGGCGACCATCATTGCTTTGCCTCTGGCCTATTTCACCTCCCGCTTCAACTTTGCCGGGGCGGCCATGATCCAGACCCTGGGCTTCATTCCCCTGATCATGCCGCCTTTCGTTGGGGCGGTGGCCATGTTGCTGCTGTTTGGTGAAAACGGCTCCATCAATCTGCTGCTGGATGAGTATTTCGGTTTTACCATCCCCTTTATGGAAGGTCTGAACGGGGTGATCTTCGTACAGAGTATCCATTACTTTCCGTTCATACTGATTAACCTGTCGGCAGCGTTGAACAACGTGGATAGATCCATGGAAGAGTCGGCGCAAAATCTGGGTGCGAGTGGCATGCGCCTGTTTCGGCGTATCGTTTTTCCCCTGGCCATGCCCGGCTATGTGGCTGGTGCGGCGCTGGTGTTCCTGAAGGTGTTCGATGACCTGGGCACACCCCTGCTGCTCAACGTGAACACCATGCTGGCGCCACAGGCCTATCTGCGTATCTCTTCCATTGGTATCGCAGACCCCATGGGTTACGTCATTTCCGTGATCCTGGTGGTTTTCTCGCTGTTCGCCCTGTGGACCTCCATGCTGGCGCTCAAAGGCAAGGACTATTCAACCCTGCAAAAGGGTGGCGGCGGTATGCTCAAGCGCGAATTGCGGGGTGGACAGAAGGTTGCCGCCTATGCCCTGATACTGCTCATACTGGCGCTCGTGCTTTCACCGCATGTCGGCCTGACCCTGCTCTCCTTCGGCACCGTGTGGTCCTACAGTCCGTTGCCGGATGCCTATACTCTGGACCATTACCGCATGGTGTTCGGCTCGGCCCGGGAATACATCA
>DTXR01000075.1 GCA_012962365.1 Chromatiaceae bacterium
AAAGTAATTCAGGCCCACACGCTGCCAAGCTTCTTCCCAGGCATGATCGAACACGAATTCGCCATAGGAATTGAGCTTGCGGTACAGGGGCATGGCGCCGACCAGCTCTTCACCTTCATAGACACCAACATGCATGGGAATCCAGCCGAAGTGCTCGCCAACACAGCCGTGGATTTCCATGGCGGACAGGAATTCATGTCGAAGGAAAGGATGATTGGCCGGAACCAGCATATTCCAGGCAGCTGCCTCGACCTCATTCAGACTGGCATGAATCCGGACGACAAGATCCCGGTCAGTCATTTCCTGCAGACGACGCTACTGCGGCAGCGATGATCGTCGCCAACTTCGCCAGCGCCTGGCTTTGCGCCTCTACCTGCGCGTCATGACTGCTGTCGGCCGCCCGGGTTTCAATATGGGAGCGCTTCACCTGCAACAATTGTTCCCGGGGTCGCTTCCTGAACAATTGCCACTGGGCATCCAGCACCACCAGATTGCCGGCTTTTGCATCGAACCGGCTGATATCCAGCAGCACCTGGTAATCCAGATCCAGAGAAGACGACCAGGGATAAGGGATGACGCCTTCGACGCCCAGAATATTGGCCAGATTTTCGGCCAGCACCACCGTGATGTTCTTGCCATGGTCGCCGGCCCAGCGATTGAACTCGTCCATCCGCAAACGCACATTCGAATCCCGGCGCACAATCTGGCTGCGATCCAGGTAATCGGCAAGGTTCACCGGCCCCACCCCCAGCAGCAGACCGGATGCAACGGGATGCGAAACCGGAGCACGCGCACTGAGCACATAGAATTGAGAAGAAGGCGACTGCATGGCGCAGCCACCTAGTAGCATCATGAGCACTATCAGCAATGTTTTCATGACGGGAATTGTAGCACCTACTCCGTTTGCATCTTCACTTCCAGCGGCCCGCGGACATCCAGATGCACATCCTGTTGCGGGAAGGGAATCTCCATGCCAGCCTCGCGGAACTTGCGATTGATGGCATGGTGCAGCTCGCTCAGGGTGGCGATGCGGTAATCCACGGAATCGATCACGCAACGCAGTTCCAGCAACAGGGCGCTGTCACCGAAACTCTGGAAGTAGACAAAGGGTTCCGG
>DTXR01000076.1 GCA_012962365.1 Chromatiaceae bacterium
AAGATGATCAACGGGGGCGGCATCGCCCTGCTGGGCATACTGCCCAATGGTACGGGCATCGACTGGGACGACGTGGTATTCAAGGGCCTGCGCATCAAGGGCATCTACGGCAGGGAGATTTTCGAGACCTGGTACAAGTGCACCATGATGTATCAGAGCGGCTTGCCCCTGGAGAAGATCATCACCCACCGTTTCCACTACAGCGATTTCCAGCAGGGCTTCGACGTGATGCGCTCCGGCGAATCCGGCAAGGTCGTGCTGTCCTGGGAGTAACCACATGAGTTTCGAATCCGCCAGAGAACAACTGCAACAGGAGCTGGACAGCATCCGTGAAGCCGGGCTTTGGAAAGAGGAGCGAGTGATCGCCTCCCAGCAGATGAATGACATCACCCTCGCCGACGGCCGCGAAGTGGTGAACATGTGCGCCAACAACTACCTCGGGCTGGCCAATCACCCCGCACTCATCCAGGCTGCCAGAGACAGTTATGACCAGTGGGGCTATGGTCTGTCCTCGGTGCGCTTCATCTGCGGCACCCAGAACATCCACAAGGCGCTGGAACAGAAGGTCACGGACTTCCTCGGCATGGAGGACAGCATCCTCTACGCCGCCTGCTTCGACGCCAACGCCGGTCTGTTCGAGACCCTGCTGGGGCCGGAGGATGCCGTCATCTCCGACGAGCTGAACCACGCCTCCATCATCGACGGCGTGCGTCTGTGCAAGGCGGCCCGCTACCGCTACCTGAATAACGACATGGATGACCTGCGCGCCAAACTGGAAGCCGCCCGCAACAAAGGCGCCCGACGCATGCTCATCACCACCGACGGCGTGTTCTCTATGGATGGCAGTATCGCCCGCCTGGACGAGATCTGCGACCTGGCGGATGAATATGACGCCATGGTGCATCATGACGACTGCCATGCCACAGGCTTCATGGGAGAGAAGGGCCGAGGCATACACGAGTATCGGGGTGTCATGGATCGGGTGGACATCATCACCAGCACTTTCGGCAAAGCGCTTGGCGGGGCCTCCGGCGGCTTTACTTCCGCACGGCGGGAAATCGTCGATCTCCTGCGCCAGCGCTCCCGGCCTTACCTGTTTTCCAACACGCTGGCGCCCGCCATCTGCGCAGCTTCCCTCAAAGCGCTGGAGCTGCTGAGCGAATCCACGGAGCTGCGCGACCGCTTGGCAGACAACACTGCCTATTTCCGTAAGGGGATGAAAGAGGCCGGCTTCGACATCCCGGAGGGGGAACATCCCATCGTACCGGTGATGCTGGGCGATGCCCGCCTGGCTCAGGAGATGTCACGCAGGCTGCTGGGAAAAGGCATCTACGCCATTGGCTTCTTCTTTCCTGTAGTGCCAAAAGGCAAGGCGCGTATTCGCACACAGATCTCCGCAGCCCATACCCAGGAGGACCTGGACAAGGCCATTGCAGCCTTTGCCGATACCTATCAGGAGCTGAGCTAGAACCCCATGCTGCACTTCCAGAACCTAG
>DTXR01000077.1 GCA_012962365.1 Chromatiaceae bacterium
CAAACCCTCCTGCCGACTCGACGCCATGAACCGGGCATTTCCATGACGACCGTCTGCGATCTGTTCCGCAGGTTTGGGCCAGTCCATCATGGCCTGCCGCCAAGGCAGGTTCAATTGCTCACACAGCAGCTTGAGGCTCTCCTCCGGGCGGGCGAGCAGATCTTCAAATCGAAAGACCGGGATATGCTGTTTCCCGGCATCCCGCCATGAATCTAGAAAGCGGCGAAAGCGCAGGCGCAATGGCGGGTCTTCCGCTGTCACACCATTGCGGCCATAGGGTTTGGTCATCAGCGACATCCACACCGCCCGCACATCACGCACCACCAACAGAGGCCGCACCTGGTAACCGGCGTCTTCCAGTGTGGTGATCTGCTCTGCCAGAGTGAAGCAGCTTATGGTGGTTTTATACCAAACGAAAGGCGTTGAAATTCCATCGGGAAGAAGGGGGACAAGATCAGTATCGCCATCGAGAGTGCCGTTCATATCCGGACGCTGCAAAAAACACCAGGATAACAGCGTGGAACCGCTGCTTTGCAGACCCGTTGCAAGAATCACCGTCTGGGCACTAGAATGATCCAACTCTCTTTGCCGCTCTGTCTGTTCATGGATCAATTATAACAGCCTCCCCAAACCAGAAGCCCGTGTCTTTTACCAAACAGATCAAGCAGTCCCTGCGTCGCAGACTGTCCCGCTTGCACCGGGACAAGCCGGCGCTGCTGGGATTTCTTTTTCATGCCGTCTTTGAAGATGAGAAGGATATCGCCAGGGGTCATGTGGATGCCCAGCAGGGCATCCGGCCCGAACATCTGCAGCGCTTCATCGAACATTTCCTGGAGGCCGGCTACAGGTTCATCAGCCCAGAACAGAGCCTGGCATTCGCCGGCCGCCGGGAAAAGTGTGCATGCATCACATTTGACGACGGTTATTTCAACAATCTGCGCGCATTGCCGCTGCTGGAACAGTACGATGTGCCGGCCACTTTTTATATCACCACCTGCAACGTAGAGAAACAGCAGTGTTTCTGGTGGGATGTGGTCTACCGTGAACGCCATCGGCGTGGCGTCGACAAAAACAGGATCTCCCGGGAACAGAAAATGCTCAAACAAAAATGCCATCCGGATATTCTTTCCTATTTGCATCAGGAATTTGGCACCGACTGCCTGCAACCCTGGTCGGATACCGATCGACCCATGACCATCACCGAGCTGCAGGACTTCGCCCGGCATCCACTGGTGTTCATTGGCAACCACACTCGGGATCACTACCTGCTGGATCAATACGGCTATGCTGAGACAGAACATCAGATACGCCGTGCCCAGGACGATCTGAAAAACTGGCTGGGCAAGGCACCTGCTGGCATCGCCTATCCCAACGGCAACTATTCCGCTACGGCCATGGATGCTGCCAGCAACCTGGGGTTGACTCATGGATGGAGCCTAGACAAACGCAAAACCCCGCTTCCGCTGGAAGACAACAACCCTTTTGCATTGGGGCGCTTCACACTGTGGGGGCGAAACGATATTGAAGCTCAATGTGAAATCACCCGCTCGGACATCCGTCTATGAATCTGAAAAAATGGCTCAGAAAAAAACGCCGTCAATTCAAACTGGCCCAACTTACAAAACAGGGAAAAGCCTGCTCACCCAAGCAATGGGTGTTCATCGTCGGTTGCTACAACTCGGGCACTACCCTGCTGCACGATGTCATCGCCAGCCACCCGATGGTTGCACACCTCCCAAGGGAGGGCCAATACTGCACCGACGAATTGCTAGTACCCAGCGAAGTCGGCCTGACCCGGGTTTGGGCACTGCAGCCCGAGATGTTCGTTCCGTCTCCCAGGAACGAGCCGGATGCAGAGAAGATAAAGCGCCAATGGTGCGCTTACATGTCCAATCCTCTGCTACCGGTTTTTCTCGAAAAATCTATTCCCAATGCAGCGCGCATCAAATGGCTGGACAAACACTTCCCCAACGCGCATTTCATTGCTCTGATCCGTAATGGCTATGCCGTCGCCGAAGGCATCCACAGGAAGGCAGGACAATCCGTGGAGGTCGCCGCCAAGCAATGGCAGCAATCCAATCGCATCATGCTGGATCAGCTGGAACAGGTCGAGCACAAGCTGCTTCTGAGATACGAAGATCTCACCTCGAAACCTGCCGAAAGCCTGGACAAGGTCATGACTTTTCTCGGCCTGGATGCGGCCAAACTCAAGGCCGACAAGAAATGGACGGTGCATGGCGAAACCTCGAACATCCGCAATATGAACAAACGCTCACTGGCAAGGCTGTCGGATGAAGACAAGCACTTCATTCATCAGGAAGCGGGAGAAATGCTGGACGCCTTCCACTTCAGTCCGGACTGATGCCTCAGAAGCCCAACCTGATATTCTATCTGGGTGCCGCCCTGGTCAGTCTGGCGCTGTCCCTGTGGCAGATCGCCAACATTGCGCAAATCAACCATGACGCTGTGTATTATCTCCAGGCGATTCAGGGCGATGCCAGCAGCATCCGACAGGTCGGCAACTGGCTGTTCTATCCGACACTGTTTCACTGGATCCATCTTGTTTCCGGGTTGGATTTGGAACACTCCGCCCACCTGCTGAACAGCGTCCTTGACACCCTGCTGGTGTTGGCCTTCATCCGGCTGGTGGAGATTCTCGGCAGTACCCGGCAAACCTTGATGTGGTCGGCCGTACTGGTGCTTTCCCTGCCCTATCTGAACGAGAACCGGCCGGAAATCATCCGCGATCACGGCTATTGGGCATTTACCCTCGTTGCCATGACTGCCTACCTGAAACTGTTCAGAACCTATTCCTGGCGCCACTTGCTATGGTGGTATCTGGCCATGATCACTGCCACCCTGTTCCGGGTGGAAGGCGTGGTGTTCCTCGCACTCATGCCCTTTGGGCTATTGCTGGACACTGAAAAACCCTGGAAGCAGCGCATGAAACATACGGTAATGAGCCTGTTGCCCTTTCTGCTCATTGGGCTGGGATTTGTGCTGGCCATGCAGTTTTACCCCGGCTTCCAGAACCGGCTCGCAGACACCCTCACCAACGCCGGCAGTTTCGTTAACATCTTTACCGAAACCATCCCCGAAAAAGCCCGCTTGCTGCGCCAGGGCATACTTCCGCAATTTTCCCAGTCTGCGGCAGAGACCACGCTCTATCTGGGCGTGATCTGGAGCATCATCAAGGACCTGGTCAGCAGCCTGTCCTGGCTGTACTTTGGCATCCTGCTGCTGCGCCGATGGTTTCCTGCTCCTGCACTGCCAAGGGACGCACGCATCATCATTGGCTGGTATGCCGCAATCGCCGCCCTGGTCCTTTTCCTCCACGGCGCCCAGCATTTCGTTATGGTATCTCGCTACACCATGAGTCTGGCGCTGATGCTGCTGATTGTCGTGGCATTCAGTCTGGATGAGTTGCAGAAGAAGGCAGGGAAGAGCCCCGCATTGAAAACACAGTTCGCCATCGTCGGTGTCTGTATTGTGCTGTTGTTTGCTGACAGCCTCATCAATTCATCGAAACCCAAGGTGTATATACTGGATGCCGCAAAATGGGCCAGGGAAAACCTGCCGGACAAGGCGCGGGTGCTGACCGATTATCACCCCGAGCGGGTGGGCTATTACAGCAACAGGAACAATGACAGGAAATACGAGTTTCAATTGTATCGCCCGGGAAAAACCAGCCCGGAAGCCTATGACTATGCCTTCGTGCGCACCCGCAGGGGCAAAGCCAACAGCGAACTGCAGCAGTTGTTATTCAGCCAGGGAATGAAACCCATCCAAAAAATCACTGGGAAACAGCAGGGCGTCATCATTTACAGATTGCGCTGAACCCGATCCGAAGGTTTTTCAGCACCTTGCGATCATCCGGAGCGCCACCAGCCCTTGATCTTCTGCACAAGGCTGCCTAACGTTTTTTTCTCACCACTTTTTTCTTTGCGGTTTTCTTTTTCGCGACCTTCTTTTTGCTGACCGCCTTTTTCTTCGGTACTGTTTTTTTCTTGCTGATTTTCTTGGCTACTTTTTTGCTTGAAGGTTTTTTTTTCGTCGCCGGCACTTTCTTTGTGACTTTTTTTGCCGCCTTCTTTTTGGCGACTTTCTTGCTCGGCGTCTTTTTCGCCACCTTTTTACTTGCAGAAACTTTCTTAGCCACTTTCTTTTTGGCGACCTTCTTCGCAGCAGCTTTTTTTACTGGCGCTTTCCTGGCTACCTTCTTTGCTGCTGTTTTTTTAACTGGCGCTTTCTTGACCGCCTTCTTTACCGATTTCTTGGTCACAGGCTTCTTGGCAGCTGTTTTCTTGACCACTTTTTTCTTGCTGGTCTTTTTCACCGCCGGCGCTGCTTTTTTCTTTGCTGTAGCGGGTTTCGCGGCCATCTTCTTCTTTGCAGCTGCTTTCTTTCCGGCTACTTTCTTTTTGCTTTCCCGGGTTTTGTCCTGCGCCTTTTTGGCGACGGACTTCTTGGTTACGACTCTTTTGGTTCCGGCAGTTTTCTTCCTCGCTGGCTTGGCGCCAGCGCCGGTTTCCTTCCCGGCAGGCTTATCTTCCGGCGCCGCCAACAAAGGCGCGGCCTCGGTGGTATCAATAATGGTCTGCACGCTTTCCCACAACTGCTCTTCTGTACCGTTGGCATCCACGATGCGCAATTTATTCAGCTGGGTAAAGAAATCGAGTACGGGCTGCACCGCCACATCATATTCACGCAGCTGGTTGGCAATATTTTCCTCGTAGCCGCGGGGACGGCGGCTGACACGGGATCCACAGAGATCACAAATCCCTTCGACCATAGGGGGATTGACATACAGGTTGTAGTGCGTCCCACAGGCATCACAGTCGATACGACCGACACGGCGCTCCATGAGCTCATCCCTGTCGATATCGATCATCATCACCAGATCCAGGGGACGCCTGATCCGGTTCATGGCATTTTCGATATATTCAGCCTGGGCGGCATCTTTGGGATAACCGACCAGGACGAACCCACCCGCCAGGTCTTCCTTGCCCAGTACGCGCTTCAGCACCGTGTTGCAGACATCGTCGGATACACGACCGGAGCTGATGGACTCCTTGGCCAGGCGACCCAGTTCGTCATCCTGTTGCGCCATGGCTGACAGCTCTTCAGCCACTTCTTCGACGCTGACGACAGGAAAGCCGTATTTCTCCGCGATTTTACGGGAGATAACCGATTTTCCTGACCCAGGCGGTCCCAGTAAAATAATCCTCATGCCTTGTTTGTCCTTGCTGTTGAACACGAATCCACTCGCCCTGGATTCGGGTTATATGCTACAAATCGCCCAGATATATCCCGACCTGCGTTTTTCCTTTATAATTGGCAGGATTACCCAGACTACTGAAAAAATTGCTACATAGCTAAGCGCAATTCGCCTGCAATGTCAACCGGGAATTGCGCAAAGCTACTGATTTTCAGTACATTTTTGCGGCATTGGGCATTTTTCAGCAGGTACAGACAAACGATGACGACGATCTCCGACTACGGCAAGAGTGAAGAATGGATCATCAAAACCACATTGAAGGAGCGTTACGGTGAAGACGTGCCCTTCCAATATGCGGACGCCGAAATCCGCTTGGCGCCAGCCGACAAGGAACTGAGCAACTGTCCCGTGGTGCATTGGGAAAAGGACGGCTGCAATTTTGTGATTTTCAAGACCGGCGATCGTCGTTATCGCTGCCAGTTTTTCTACCGCGGCTATCAACAATATGGCACGGGCGTACACGAGTACGACGATCTGAGCGAATGCATGGTCTCGTTGCTCCAGACCCAGGCAGACCATGACGCCAAGGAACGGGGCGAGATCTGACGCAGCCCGAACACAGAATTCAAAATACCCAAAATCCTAAAATAGCATGAGGGAGTTATCATGACAGCAAAGAATGCTTTCTACGCACAATCCGGCGGTGTAACTGCCGTTATCAACGCCTCTGCCTGTGGCGTCATCGAGACCGCACGCAAACACAGCGACAAGATCGCCAATGTTTACGCGGGCCGCAACGGCATCATCGGCGCCCTGACCGAAGATCTCATCGACACCAATCAGGAATCTGCCGAGGACATTGCCGAGCTGAAGAATACCCCTTCCGGCGCCTTTGGCTCCTGCCGCTACAAGCTCAAGAGCCTGGAAGACAACAAGCGCGAATACGAACGTCTCATCGAGGTCTTCAAGGCCCACAATATCGGCTATTTCTTTTATAACGGCGGCGGCGATTCCGCCGATACCTGCTTCAAGGTATCCCAGCTGTCCGAGAAGATGGGCTTCCCGGTACAGGCCATTCATGTACCCAAGACCGTGGACAACGACCTCCCCATCACCGACAACTGCCCTGGTTTCGGCTCTGTGGCCAAGTACATTGCCGTATCCAGCCTGGAGGCCAGCTATGACGTACGCTCCATGGCCAAGACGTCAACCAAGGTCTTTGTCATCGAGGTCATGGGCCGTCATGCCGGATGGATCGCGGCAGCCGGCGGCTTGATCGAAGACTACGGCGTCCCCGTCGTGGTGCTGTTCCCCGAAGTGGAGTTCGACCAGAAAAAGTTTCTGGCCGCCGTAGACGCCAAGGTGAAGAAATTCGGCTATGTCACCGTGGTGGTTTCCGAAGGCTGTCACTGGCCGGATGGCAAGTTCCTCGCCGAGCAGGGTACCCGCGATGACTTCGGCCATGCCCAACTGGGTGGTGCAGCGCCTGTCGTTGCCAACATCATCAAAGACGCTCTAGGCTACAAGTTCCACTGGGCCGTAGCCGACTATCTGCAACGCGCAGCCCGTCACCTGGCCTCCAAGTCCGACGTGGAGCAAGCCTACGCCTTGGGTGAAGCTGCTGTGAATATGGCACTGGAAGGTCACAACTCCATCATGCCTACCGTGGTGCGCGAATCTTCTTCGCCCTACAAGTGGAGCATCGGCATGGCGCCCCTGTCAGAAGTGGCCAACGTGGAAAAGATGATGCCCATGGAGTTCATCACCGATGACGGTTTTGGCATCACCGATGGCTGCAAGGAGTACCTGTATCCTCTGATCCAGGGTGAAGCCTATCCCGAGTATGACGAGAACGGTATGCCACGTTATGTCACAATGAAGGGCATTGCGGTTCCGCGCAAGCTTGCCGACTTTGAAGTCTGATCTGTTCTGCCCGTCCTGCGGGACGGGCTCAGCATCATGACTCTGGACAGGGCCCGGGAGCTTATACAGGAGCAGCTGCAATTTCGCAGTGGCTACAACCGCAATTCTGTACGCATGATCCTGGCCGAAGTGCAGAAGCTGCACGGTCAGGGCGCGGTGGATCAGCTCATCCGGGAACTGGACCTGGAACAACGATTCGATCTGAAGCCGGGGAGTGATTTTTCCGGCCTAAGATAAAACAACAAACCTGCAACAACCTTTTAGGAGCACAACATGTCTGTATTGGTAGGCCGCGAGGCACCCGACTTTACCGCACCCGCAGTACTTGGCGATGGCAGCATCGTCGATGATTTCAACCTGAAGACCCACACCAAGGACAAGTATGCGGTGATCTTCTTCTATCCCCTGGACTTCACCTTCGTCTGCCCGTCCGAGCTGATCGCTTTCGATCATCGCCTGGATGAATTCACCAAGCGCAACGTGGAAGTGATCGGCGTATCCATCGATTCCCACTTCACCCACAATGCCTGGCGCAACACCCCGGTCAACGACGGCGGTATCGGCGCGGTTCGTTACCCCCTGATTGCCGATTTGACCCACGGCATCTGCAAAGCATATGACGTGGAAACCCCCGACGGTGCAGTCGCCTACCGCGGTTCCTTCCTTATCGACAAGGAAGGCGTGGTTCGCCATCAGGTAGTCAATGATCTGCCCCTCGGTCGCAACATCGACGAAATGCTGCGCATGATCGATGCCCTGCAGTTCCATGAGACCCACGGCGAAGTCTGCCCGGCCGGCTGGAAGGAAGGCGACGAGGGCATGCAGGACACCCCCGACGGCGTGGCCAGCTATTTGTCCAAACACGCTGAAGAGCTTTAAGCCTGCCCTGACGCCAAGGCAAAGCCGGCCTGAGGGCCGGCTTTTTTGCTTTCCCGGCAAAAAGCCAACAAAATAAATACATCTTAATAACTTAGAGTGAGGACCCCATGAATCTTGATCGTGTTACCCGGGGCGACAACATCCCGGACGAAATCAACGTCATTATCGAAATACCGGCCAACGCCGAACCCGTCAAATACGAAGTGGACAAGGAATCCGGTGCCATGTTCGTAGACCGAATCCTGCGCACCGCCATGCGCTATCCCGTGAATTACGGCTATATCCCCCATACCCTGTCCGACGACGGCGACCCCTGCGATGTACTGGTGCCCACGGCCTTCCCTCTGATTCCCGGCTCCGTTATCCGCTGCCGTCCTGTGGCCGTACTGATAATGACCGATGAATCCGGCGACGACGCCAAGGTGGTGGCCGTGCCTGCTGACGACATCACCGACCGCTGGTCCCATGTGCAGGACGTGGACGACATGCCCAAGGAGCTCATGGAGCGCATGGCGCATTTCTTCGAGCACTACAAGGATCTGGACGAAGGCAAATGGGTGCGGGTAAAAGGCTGGGAAGGCGTGGATGCCGCGCGCAGGGAAATCACCGATTCCGTCGCCATGTTCGAGAAAGCCCCGGAAAAGCCGCACTTCTGATGAAGGTCTGCATCCTCTCCGACAGCCACGACCATATCCCCCTGCTGGAAGCCGCGGTGCGCGACGCCAAGGCTCTGGGCGCGGAAGCGGTCGTTCATTGCGGTGACGTGGTGGCGCCCAGCACCCTGGGTTGTCTGGAGCAATTCGGCCTGCCTGTGCATGTCATCCACGGCAACAACACCGGGGATTTGTACGCCCTGACCCGTCTCAGCCACAAACCCGGCGGCGTGCTGCGCTACCACGGCATGGACGCGGGCATCGAACTGGGCGGGCGGCGCATTTTCCTGGTGCACTATCCCCATTACGCCCGCGCCATGGCCGCCACGGGGGACTGGGATCTGGTCTGTTGCGGCCACAGCCACAAAGTAAAAATCGAGCGGCTGCCCAATGTACATGGCGAGGACACTGCCCTGGTCAACCCCGGCACCATCGGCGGCGTGGGCAAATCCAAGGCCACCTGGGTCATGGGCGATCTCGATGCCATGACGTTCGAGGTGCATGAAGTCTCCAAATCCATCGAATTCGATCAGGTAAGCCCATGAGCAAACTCACCCACTTCGACGAACAGGGACAGGCCCACATGGTGGATGTCGGCGCCAAGGACTACACCCACCGCGTCGCCGTCACCAGCGGCCACATCACCATGGAGCGGGATACCCTGAAACTCATCCAGGAAGGCGGTCACAAAAAAGGCGACGTACTGGGCATCGCCCGTGTTGCCGGCATCATGGCAGCCAAGAAAACGCCGGACCTGGTGCCTTTGTGTCATCCTCTCGCGCTGACCCGTATTGCCATCGATTTCGACGTCGATGAAAGCGCCAGCCGCATCCTTTGCCGCGCCCAGGTGGAAACCCGCGGCCAGACAGGCGTGGAAATGGAAGCCCTGTGCGCCACCCAGGTGGCTCTGCTCACCATCTACGACATGTGCAAAGCCGTGGATCGAGGCATGGTCATCAGCCAGGTTCAGCTGGAGGAAAAAGCCGGGGGCAAATCCGGCCACTGGAAACGCAGCGATGACTGACAACTATTTCCGCCAGGCCAGATTCCTCACCAGCGCCGCCAAATTCAGCCAGTGCCCGCCTGATGAAGGCTACGAGATTGCCTTCACCGGACGCTCCAACGCCGGAAAATCTTCCGCTATCAACGTCATCTGCGATCATCGGGGGCTGGCCAAAACCAGCAAGACCCCCGGGCGCACCCAGCTGCTGAACTTCTTCGAGCTGGATGACGAGCGGCGTCTGGTGGATCTGCCCGGCTACGGCTACGCAAAAGTCTCCGTGAGCATCAAGAAAGACTGGCAGGGCAACCTGGCCACCTACCTGGAAAAGCGCCAGTGCCTCAAAGGTCTGATCCTGATGATGGATTCCCGCCACCCCCTCAAGGATTTCGATGTGCAGATGCTGGAATGGTCGGCACACATCAACCTGCCGGTACACATCCTGCTGACAAAGGCGGACAAGCTCAAGAAAGGGCCTGCTTCTGCGAGCTATCACAAGGTCAAAACCGCATTGAAGGACATGCAGGGAGACTTTTCAGTACAGCTCTTCTCCTCCCTGAAGCGCACTGGTGTCAGCGAGGCCCACCAACGGCTCAATCACTGGCTGAAACGCACTCCTGCGCTTGACGCTCCACTTCGAAACAGATTATAATGTTTTCAGTAGGAGCAATTAAATAATGATAATAATCAGGCGCTTAATACAAGCCACACTGATATATTCACGCAGCTGCTCAGGATAATTCACAGCTGGATTTGACGATTTCACCCTACTACCCCGGCTAGCCGATACATATTTACTCTACTTGTAGCGCAAAGACAGGTCGGTAACGGCAATGCTTGAACCGGCAGTTTTTTGCGATTTCTCCCCAAAGAGGTAAGCCCACGGATTGCGCTTACGCAAGCCGAAAATATTCCGGGCGCCTGGCATCTATTGCTCCAGAC
>DTXR01000078.1 GCA_012962365.1 Chromatiaceae bacterium
TCTCGGCTCGTTCATGCTGTTCGCCGCCCCCTTGCTGGTTGTTCTGACACGTGTCCCCGCCATCGGAGCGCTGTCTTTCCTGGGGGCATTTCTGCTCATGGGCATGGGTGTGCTGGTGCAGTTCGTCACCGTTCCGGTGGAACTGGATGCCAGCTTCAACAAGGCCCTACCCTTGCTGGAGAACGGTTATCTGGAAGAATCACAGTACAGGCCCGCAAGACAGATATTGCGTGCGGCCGCCTGGACCTATGTCGCGGCCTCCCTGGCCGGGCTGCTGAATTTCTGGCGCTGGATGCAGGTATTGCGCAGATAGTCAGTCGGGGTCATTGACTGGATCAACAGCAACTGGCAGACTGCGCACCTCGCCAGAAGGTGCTCTGCGGTCCATGCCGAAGAGTTAAACGGGAAGCCGGTGAAATACCGGCACTGCCCCCGCAACGGTGATTGGGAAAGAAAGCGGCAAACGCCACTGGAACATTGTATTCCGGGAAGGCGCTGCTCTTCAGGAGTCTCTCCATCCCATCAGTCCGGATACCGGCCTTCAGGCATACACCTAATCCGGCGCGGGTGAGCGCCCCAGACAAGGAAACCCACAATGAAACTATCCACCCTTACCCTGGCAGTCGCCATGGGACCTGCAACATTGCTCGCGGCAGAATCACTGGACACCCTGGTCGTCACTGCCACCGGCTATCCCACTCAACTCGATGACGCCCTGGCCAGCATGGACGTGATCACCGCCGAGGAGATCCGGCGTTCCGCCGCCACGGACATCACCGACCTGCTCAAATTCCACACTGGCATGGAGATCGGACGCAACGGCGGCCCCGGGCAGGCCACGTCTCTGTTCATCCGCGGCACCGAAAGCGATCACAACCTGGTGATGATCGATGGCATACCCATCAATTCCGGCAGCGTGGGCAGCGCCGCCCTGCAGCACATCGACCCGCAGAACATCGAGCGCATCGAGATCTACAAAGGCCCCCGCTCCACACTCTGGGGCTCCGGCGCCATCGGCGGCGTGGTCAATATCATCACTCGCAAGGCAGGCACGGAGAAGCTCAGTGTTGGCGCCTCCCTGGAAGGGGGCAGCGACAATACCTGGCGAACCAACGCCCACCTGGGCCATGCTGCAGACAACCACCGCCTGAGCGCCAGCATCTCCTACCAGGAAACAGACGGTTTTCCGCCCCTGACATCTTCGAACATCGACCGGGGCTACGACAACACCAGCTTCGAACTGGCTGCGGGCTTCGATGCGGACATCCACCGCTTCGACGCCAGCCACTGGCAGACCCAGGGCAATAACGAATACCTGGACTTCTTCGGCAATCCCCTGGATCAAGACTTCCTCAACAGCCGCTCCAGCCTGAGCTGGGAAGCCGCCCTCACCGGCGACTGGACCAGCACCCTGGAGCTCGCCCATGTGCGCGACCATATCGACCAGAACCAGAGCAGCGATTCCGTACACACGGATCGCACCGAACTGTCCTGGCGCAACCGCGTCATGCTGGACAACGACCAGGCATCACTGGGCATCAAGGGCAGCAACGAGGACGTGACCCTGAACGGCGCCTTCTCATCCTATGGTACAGACACGGACATCCTCGAAGCCTGGGGCCAGTACGACCTGGTGCGTGGCGCCCATCATGCCATTGCGGGCATCCGCTACCTGGATCATGATGACGCGGGCGACAAGTTCA
>DTXR01000079.1 GCA_012962365.1 Chromatiaceae bacterium
GTAGTTCGCACGATTCTTAAGGGATACATGATCGCTGGGATTTGAATGCATTGCAGAAGCGACACAGAAGCAGATGTTTTTTTATAGTAATCAATAAGGATGTGACTTATGCAACGTTTTATCACCCGTTTCCTGCTTGGGTTGATCATGCTGCCGGCAAGCGGCATGGCGGCGCCTCAAATGATGGATGCGCAACAGCGCTCGGCGGCGTTCCAGCACCTAGAAGACAGGGCTGTGGTCGGTGGTGGTCAGGTATCTGTTATCGTGCGAATCGATGACCAGGGCGCTTTCCAACCCGGCAGGCCGGTCAACAAGGAGAAATTGCGGGCTGCGCAGGATGCTTTCCTGAAAAAACTGGGCGGCAACGTGGTTCATGTCAGCCGTTTCCAGGCTTTTCCTCTCCTTGCCTATACCGTTGATACTGTCGGCCTTGCCATGATGAAAGAAGACGAGCAGGTACTGGATGTGCAGGAAAACGGCAGTCGGCGTCTGCATTTGCGGCAGAGCGCCGAGATGATTGGTGCCTCAGCTGCCTGGGACAGTGGGTTGACCGGCAGTGGTCAATATGTGGTTGTCATCGACACAGGTGTCGATTCCTCACACCCTTTCCTGAAGAACAAGGTGGCTGTGGAAGCCTGTATCTCCGGTTATCTGGGGGAATCTGTGTGTCCCAACGGGCAGGACTTCCAGTTTGGCCCCGGGGCGGCGGTTCCCTGCGACCTGGAGGACTGTGATCATGGCTCCCATGTGGCAGGTATCGTAGCCGGCAGCATGCCAAGCATGAAGGGAATTGCACATGGTGCAAAAATCATTGCGATACAGATTGCCTCCAAGCTGACAGATCCCAATGATTGTGAAGATGAGCCGGCTCCCTGCATGACTTTTTGGGATGCGGATATCGTAAAGGCAATGGATCTTGCCTATGACCTGAAACAGACGGACGGCTATCAGGTTGCTGCGGTGAACATGAGTCTCGGCGGATTCGAAAAATACACCCAGACCTGTGATACCGATTATCCTGCCTATGTCAATGCGGCCAAATGGCTCAAGGACATTGGCATTGCCACCATTGTATCTTCCGGCAATGAATCTTACCGCAACGGGATGAGCGCGCCAGCTTGCGTTTCCAACGTCGTTAGCGTGGGCTCGGTTTGTGACATCAGGAATTCAGGTGAATGTGGCCTGGGAGAAGGTCAGGTTGCCAAAAGTTCCAACGTGTCCAGTTTCATGTCCTTGCTGGCACCCGGTGCCATGATCACCTCATCAACCCTGGGCACCAGCTATGGCACCTGGAGTGGGACGTCCATGGCAACGCCTCATGTCGCCGGTGCCTGGGCGCTGATGAAACAGCGGAATCCCAATGCGAGTGTCGATGAGATATTGGGCGAACTCAGGCAAAATGCGAAACTGGTCAGTGACGGCCGCAGCGATGGTGTCGTCAATAACATGCGCTCCATGGATTTGGGATTCCTGCAATCCGGTGACCCCTTGCTGGATGATCGTATCAAGCTGGCGCTCGAAGAGCCCGCCGCAAATTCCGTGGTCAACGGGGTAGGCAATCTGCGTGGTTGGGCTGTGGGGCCCGATGGTATCGCCCATGTGGAGTATTATATCGATGGCAAGCTGCAGACGAGAATTCCTTATGGCGGTGCGCGCGGTGATATTGCCAACAAATTTCCGAGCCTGCCCGGTTCACGCTACTCCGGTTATGGTGCATCCTTCAATTACAGTCTGTTGTCGCCAGGAACACATACCTTCAAGGTGAAAGCCATCACCAGTTCCGGCAAGTACAATGAGCGGGAAAACACGGTTACCGTGGTCAAGTTTCACAAGCCATATTTCAACGATCCCAATGCCATGGATATCTCCTCCAGTAACGTCAGCCGGGATGCCACAGGCATCATGCTGAAGAATATCAAGCTGGGGGGTGTTTCATATGATATCCGGCTGGAGTGGAGCAAACCTGCTCAGCAGTTCGGTATCGTAGAAATCAAGTAAAAATAGTGCCTTCCGGCCAGGGTCGACACCCTGGCCGGTAGCCATGTTACTGCTGCTGGAAATACCTTCCGGTTACGGCGAAATGTCCTGCAGCAAAGATGCAGCCCGTAGTCAGGGTAATGGCCAGTGCGGCAGTGATGCCCTGCAGCGACAGGGCAATCATTTCATTACCATGTGCAACCCCATGCATCAGGGTAAACCCGCTCAATACGGCTATTCCGGACAATTTGCCCAAAGACATACGGGGTAACAACATGATGACCGCCACCACGGCAGACAGGCCAAGCAGTAATTCCGTGACGATGCCATGATTCCCGTTCACGCCGATCAGCATGCCAATCATCAGGGGAGGGAGAAGCAAGCCCAACCCCTGTCCGAGAGAGAAATGCTTGTGTGCCATCCACAGGCCCGAGGCAAGCGCGAACAACAGGTGATCCCCCCCGCCGCTCAGGGGATGCAGCAACCCGGCAGCAAAACCGGCGTCGCTGGCCCCCGTATGGGCTTGTGCCAGACCGGAGCCAAGGACTGCGGCAAGGAAAAGTATGGGTGATAGTTGATTTTTTGACATGATCGCTACCTATTTGATTTTGACATGAACCACTTCTTCCCCGTCAGGGTCTGTGACATGTACCGCGCAGGCAATACAGGGATCGAAACTGTGGATCGTGCGCAGGATTTCAATGGGTTGTTTGGGATCGACCATCTCGTGATTGTCCTGGAGTGCAGCTTCATAGGCGCCAGGCTGACCGGAAGGGTCGCGGGGGCCGGCATTCCAGGTGCTGGGCACTACCGCCTGGTAATTGTCGATCTTCTCATCCTTGATGACGATCCAGTGTGCCAATGCACCCCGGGGGGCTTCCATGAAGCCCACACCCCGTGCTTCAGATGGCCAGGATGAAGGCTCCCACAGCCGGTCGTTGAACGTGTCCGTGTCTCCCTTGCGAATATTGGCCACCAGATTGTCATACCAGGTCTGCATATTGTCTGCGACGATCTTGGTTTCCAGCGTGCGTGCAGCGGTACGGCCCAGTGTTGAGAACAACGCATCCACCGGCACATCCAGGGTCTTCAGGGTCATGTCCACAAGCTCTTTGGTCTGTTCGTGGCCGCTGGCATACAGCATGAGCACGCGGGCCAAGGGGCCCACTTCCATGGCGTTGCCTTTCCAGCGTGGTGATTTCAGCCAGGAATATGACTGATCCACATCCAGGTATTCATAGGGTGGTTTGGGGCCTGTGTAGTTCAGGCTGGTTTCGCCATCGTAGGGATGGAGTCCCTTGTCCTTGCCACCGGAATAGTCGTACCAGGAATGGCCGACGAATTCCTGTACTTGATCCGGTGCATTCAGATCCACTTCATGGATGGTGCTTAGATCGCGGTTGAGGATGGCGCCCGGCGGAATCAGGTAACTGGCGGGGTCGTTCATGCCTTTCTCCGGGAAATCCCCCACCGTCAGGAAGTTGCCCAGACCTTCTCCTCGCCCTGCCCAGTCCTTGTAGAAACCGGCGATGGCCAGCGTATCCGGCACGTACACCTGATCGACGAAAACCTGCATCTGTTTGATGATGTCCTGAACTTTGGCCAGGCGCTCGGCATTCAATGCCGAATCGGAATCGAGGTCGATGGGACAGGGAACGCCACCCACCAGAAAATTGGGGTGAGGGTTCTTGCCGCCAAAGATGGTGTGTAACCTGGCTACGTCACGTTGCCAGCCGAGGGCTTCCAGGTAGTGGGACACCGCCATGAGATTGGCTTCGGGAGGCAGCTTGTAGGCAGAGTGCCCCCAATAAGCTTTGGCAAAGATGCCCAACTGGCCTGCCTCGACAAAGTTCTTCAGCTTGGTCTTCATGTCGCTGAAATACCCGGGTGAAGCTTTGGGCCAACTGCTGAGGGATTGCGCCAGCTCGGAAGTGGCCTTGGGATCAGCACTCAAGGCCGAAACCACATCTACCCAGTCCAGCGCATGCAGGTGATAGAAATGCATCACATGGTCGTGAATGTACTGCGCACCGATCATGAGGTTGCGGATCAGCTGTGCGTTGGCGGGAACACTGTAGTGCAAGGCATTTTCAACCGACCGCACAGAAGCAATGCCGTGTACCAGTGTGCATACGCCGCATATGCGTTGCGCGAAAGCCCAGGCGTCCCGAGGGTCACGCCCCTTGAGGATGATTTCGATGCCCCGCACCATGGTGCCGGAGGACCAGGCCTTGGCTATCCTGTCGCCGTCCATTTGGGCTTCGATACGCAAATGGCCTTCGATGCGCGTTATGGGGTCGACTACGATGCGTTCACTCATTAATTGTTCTCCTGTTGCAGGGCTTTCAGGAATTCATTGGCGATCTGCTGTTGTTTTTCGCATTCCCGTTCGGTTATGTCCTCACCCTCGATAGAGGCGCAGGTGCAGGCCATACGGGTGTTTACGGCGGCTTCCCATGCTGCGCTTTTCGATAGGCACTTGTTATCCGGGGCGACGGTTGCAGCTGCTGCACGGGCGACGAAATAGGCGGCCTGTTCACGCCAGTCGCAGTCCGAGCCGCAGCGGCAATGGGAGTCGACGATGCTGGCTTGGGCCGCTTTTCTGGCCGCTTCCAGTTCTTCCTGGCTGGGATTGTCAGCCAACACGGCCTTTATAATCTTAGGGATGCGTTCATCCTTTGTCAGAAACAGCACGTCTTCCACGAAACGTGCGGCCAGTTTTCGCTGCTGCCCGCATTCCAAGGATTCCAGAGCTTTCTTGAATTCGACATTGTTTGTGATCTCGCTCATGCGGATGACCCTCCTCCGGTTTCTTTCTCAACGAGGTGGTTTGCGAGTATTTCTGTCAAACCGATGACTGGCATGTCCATATCGTTTTCTTCGAGGCCTTCTTCGATCTGTATACGGCAATTTGCGCAAGCGGTCACCA
Organism: Chromatiaceae bacterium; assembly: GCA_012962365.1. GTDB lineage: Bacteria > Pseudomonadota > Gammaproteobacteria > Chromatiales > Chromatiaceae > Thiolapillus. The sequence goes on from DTXR01000079.1 coordinate 4,907, forward strand.
ACCCATCCACATGCAGCTTGCTGAGTTGTTTTTTCTTCCGGTTGAAAGCTTTAAGACGGACTTCCTCGGCTTCTTCGATGGCGCTCACGCCGCCTCCGGCGCCACAGCACCAGTTCATCTTGCCGTGATCCTTCATCTCGACAAAGTTGTCCACCACAAGCCTCATGAGATTGCGGGGTTGTTCGATCACGCCGCCTCGGCGTACCAACTGGCAAGGGTCGTGGAAGGTCAGGCGGCCGTCTTCCACGCCTTCCACCTGTAATAATCCTTGCTCACGCAGTTCATCCAGCACTTCTAGGATATGCTGTACCCTGAAGGTGAAGGGGCGCCCGATGAGATTGGGGCCCTCCCAACGGATGGCCATGTAGGCATGCCCACATTCTGGGCTGATGACGGTTTGCACCTTGAGCTTTTCAGCCGCATCGACCACACGTTGCACCAGTTCGGCGGCGATGTCGGATGTGCCGATTTGTATGCCTGAATTGGTGGCTTCGAATGCTTCTGATGAGATTGTCCAGGTCTTTTTCGCCTGATCGAATATCTTGGCGATGGCCTGCAGATACTCCGGGTAGTTGATGATCTCCATGGAAGACAACAGCACCATGTATTCGGTGCCCTCTACATCGAAGGGAATGTCCAGGCCGGAATCTTCTTTCACATGTTTGGCCTGCGCCTCGAGCGCCTTGAGCGTCACCCCCATGGGGCTGCCCAATTTCACCGCCCGGGTAGTGGCCCCGATCAGTCCATCGGGTGCGTGACCCGCTGCGGAAAGGCCTTCACGCAGTTTGCGGATCATGTAAGTGATGTCATTGCCTACGGGGCAAACCATGCTGCAGCGACCGCACAGGGTACAGTTCTGGTATGCCAGTTCACTCCATTGCTCGAGCTCGTCGTCGGTTATGGGCTTACCCAGGCCCAGCCATTTCCGGATTCTGCCGGTCAGTGTGTATTCCTGCTCCCAGAGGCGGCGCATGGGTTCAAGTTTGTGAATCGGTGTTTTGGCGGGATCGCAGGTTTCCGTGTAGAACAGGCAGGCATGGGCGCAGAGTCCACAGTTTACGCAGCTGCTGAAAAAGGCTGCGGTGGGGGTATCTATCTGTTCCTTGAGGGCATTGATACCCCGTTCCAGTGTTGCCTTACTCATGATTGCACTCCTTTTTGTCCGGCCATCATGCCGGTGTACCAGCGGGCAATGAACAGTGTGAACGCGTGGGTCAGCTTGGTGAATGGAAACAGGATCAGCAGCAATTCCACGCTGCCGATATGTATGGACAGCAGCCAGGTGTAGGGCAGCAGCAGATGGTGGTAGGCCATGTAGCCGGACAGCAGGGGGGCAAACGTCAAGGCCCATACCAGATAGTCCTGGGGCGTCGTCAGGTACTTGAGCAGGGGGCTGGTCAGGCGATGCCACAACAGGGCCATCATGGCGATGATCGAGATGATGGTGAACACATCCACCACCGGTGTCGGCAGGGCGGGCCAGGACAGCCCCAGCAGAGCGTGGGACACCTCGATATGAGGTGCCAGAAAGAACATGACTACGAACAGGCCGATATGAAACGCATACCCGAAGATGAAGGTGAAACGGGGGCGTCGCAGGATATTGCCGTCAGGTGGCAATGAGCGACTCAGGATGGTGCGGAAGCCAGCAGCCACACCGCTGGATCTGACCGCCGCCAGGTTCTTCTTGCGTCCCAGCAGAAAGATCTCCAGCAGCTTGATGGCCATGCCGAAAAGGAAAATGCCCAGTGCCAGACCAAGACCGGGGCCGCGTATCCACAGCAGGACAGCTTCGATATTCATTGGGATTCCCCCCTTTTGAGGTCATTCACCGTCACTTTCTGATGAGCGTGGGATGTGTTGTCCTTCTCTTTCCTGGCCATGATGCCGCTGGCGGCACCGACGGCTGCGCCGGCAACGAGGCCAAAGGCGGCCGCATTTCCTGTGTTTACAGAAGGTTCGGAAAGGGCATTGTAGAAGCCGCCCAGATCCCAGAAATTGGGTTCGGAACAACCCAGGCAGCCATGCCCGGACTCGATGGGAAAACTGGTGCCGTTATTCCATTTGGTCGTGGCGCAGGCATTGTAGGTGACAGGCCCCTTGCAACCCAGCTTGTAAAGGCACCAGCCCTTTTTGGCGCCTTCATCGTCGAAGCTTTCGGCAAACTGGCCGCGCTCGTAGAAGGGCCGGCGATAGCAGCGATCGTGGATGTTGTTGCCATAGAAAGCCAATGGCCGTCCCAGATGATCGAGTTTCGGCAGGGTGCCGAAGGTCAGGAAATGGGCCAGCACGCCGGTGATGACCACGGGGATGGGTGGGCAGCCTGAAACATTTATGATGGGTTTGTCCGTGATGATGTCCGATACGGCAACCGCACCCGTGGGGTTGGGCTTGGCGTGGGGCAGGCCACCAAAGGCAGCACAGGTGCCCACAGCAATAATGGCGGCAGCATCTGCGGCGACTTCTCTCAGCATCTCCAGATTGCTGATGCCCGCGATGGTGGAGTATCCGGGATCGGCTGTGGGTATGGAGCCATCGACCACCAGCAGGTATTCGCCCTTGTTGGCTTTCATGGCTGCCATGCGGGCTTCTTCTGCAGCACTGCCTGATGCGGCCTGCAGCGTGTGGTGGTAATCCAGCGAGATGGCATCGAATATGAGGCCCTCGATGGTGGGTGCATGAGAGCGGGTGAGGGATTCGGTGCAACCTGTGCATTCCTGGAAAGAGAGCCAGATTACCGAGGGCCGGTGAGCCTGCTCCAACGCTTTGGCGATCACAGGCGCCATACCAGGTGGCAATGCCATAAGTGAAGCAGTCGCAGCGCAGAACTTGAGGAAGCCACGGCGGCTGACACCTTGTTGGCGAAGTACTTCCAGCAGGGACGGGTCATTCTTCATGTAGTTCATCCTCCAGGTTCAGCAGGCCGGCAGCAATATCTTCCCGCTGGGATTTGATCAGATCGGGTATGCGTGTGATTTCGATGAATTTGCCCACCACTTCCTCGTTGGCGTTGAAGTGCGTGATGAGCCATACACCGGGATACTTCGTTTCATCAATCCGGCTTTTTCCCAATGCGCGCAGTTGTACGCTGATTTCTCCCTTTCCCAGTGCCTCCACCAGCCGTGCTTCTTCGCCAGGCGCCATGGGCAGCGCATGCAGGTCGATGCAGGTTTCCTTGTTGTTGTTCAGCAGTTCCCGCAGTGCGTGCCCGATTTCATGCAGTAACGGCTGCACGTTGCCTGTTTCCCAAGGGGGTACCTCTATGGCAGGAAGCGTAGGGTGGCTCATGGCAGTACCTTTGCCAAATCGCAAGCGGGCTGCTGCCAACGCGCCAACAGATCGATAGCAAGGCTTGCGGCTGTCGGGATGGCCTTCCGGACAGTGGGCGTGGGTTGCTCACCCCAGTCCACGGTTTGGGGCTGAATGCCAATAAGTGCTCGATGAACAGGGAGTGAATTTGTCAGACGGGCGATATCGATCAAGTCCAGCAGGCCCACCTCATGTACGCTGCGCCTGCTGGCTCCCAGAAAGGCGTCCATGTCTTCGCCTTCCATGCATCTTACTGCGCCTGCTGTTTTTCCCAGATTGGCAGCATCCATCACGATAAGCTGATCGTGATCTTCGATGTCTGCCGCCAGCGTCAGGCTCAAAGTGCCGCCATCCAGAAGGGTTACATTGTTATCGTAGGTGTAGTGACGCTGCAGGAACTTGAGTACATGTACCCCCACGCCTTCATCGGTAAGCAAGGTATTGCCAATTCCCAGGATCAGAGTGGTTTGCATGCTTGTTGCTCCTTCTGTGCCGCAGACTACGGCAAATGGTCAACCCCGCATATACAGTTCTTTGTCATCTTTAAGGAAGCTCTGATTAATTCCATTTTCGCCATCCCGGCGAATGCCGGGA
>DTXR01000080.1 GCA_012962365.1 Chromatiaceae bacterium
AGCACTGATCAAGTACGAGACCATCGATACCCAGCAGATCGAGGACATCATGGCCGGCCGGACACCGCGTCCGCCAGCAGACTGGGACGATGATTCTTCGCCCTCCGGTGGCAGCTCCGTAGCGGTGGAGGATGCGCCCAGGGACAGCAAGAAAGATGAACCCGTGATCGACCCGGATCCCGCCGGTCAGCATTGATTCCAGAGGCGTCCATAGATAAGGTGGAGTCCTTTAAAAGGACTCCACCTTTTTTGTTTGTCATGAAATTGAACTGCAACGGCAAGATACTCGACCTGGGTAGTCCCGGAGTCATGGGCATACTCAATGTGACACCCGATTCCTTTTCTGATGGCGGGAGGTACCTGCACCGTGATGCGGCGGTTACCCAGGCGCTGCAGATGGAAAAGGATGGCGCCGCTATCGTCGATGTGGGTGGAGAATCCACGCGACCGGGTGCCCGTCCGGTAGCCCTGCAGGAAGAGCTGGATCGTGTGATTCCCGTGATCGAGGTGTTGCGGGACACGTTGTCCATACCTGTTTCCATTGACACCAGCAAGCCGGAAGTCATGGCCGCTGCGGTACAGGCAGGTGCCGGGCTGATCAACGATGTGAATGCCCTGCGCAGCAAGGGGGCGGTGGAGCAGGCGGCAAAGCTGGCCGTTCCTGTTTGTCTGATGCACATGCAGGGACAGCCGGATACCATGCAACAGGCACCGCGATACGATAGTGTGCTGGACGAAATAAGTGCCTTTCTCACAGAGCGTATTGATGCCTGTGTAGCGCAGGGGATACCGCACGAGCAACTGTTGATCGACCCGGGGTTCGGCTTCGGCAAGGCTCTGGAGCACAATCTGGAACTGCTGCGCAGGCTCCGGGAGCTGGAAAAACTAGGGTGCCCCTTGCTGGTGGGCTTGTCTCGCAAGTCTATGCTTGGCACACTTACCTGTCGGGAAGCAGAACAACGGGTGGCTGCCAGTGTAGCGGCAGCCTTGCTTGCGGTGGAAAGGGGTGCCAGCGTCGTGCGCGTTCACGATGTGGCGGAAACAGTGGATGCATTGAAAATACTGGAAGCAGTTTCAAGGGAACAAAGATGAAAGAAAAAAAGCATTTTGGAACAGATGGCATACGCGGTCGGGTCGGGAAAGGTGATATCAACCCGGAGTTCGTGTTGAAGCTGGGCTGGGCCGCTGGCCGGGTTTTGGGCAAGGGGAACGCCGGTAAGGTGCTCATTGGCAAGGATACCCGCATTTCCGGCTACCTGTTTGAATCGGCGTTGGAAGCCGGATTGGTGGCGGCCGGAATGGATATTCGTCTGCTCGGCCCCATGCCAACACCAGGTATTGCCTATCTGACGCGCACCCTGCATGCTGCTGCCGGCATTGTCATCATTGCATCGCATAACCCCTACTATGACAATGGCATCAAGTTTTTCTCCTCATCCGGCACCAAGTTGCCTGACGATGTGGAAAACGCCATCGAAGCAGAATGCGGCAAAAAGTTGGCCACTGTGGATTCGGCCGATCTGGGCAAGGCAGAAAGGGTAGAGGATGCCGCCGGGCGCTACATCGAATTCTGTAAGAGCACCGTGCCTCACAACCTGGACCTGTCCGGTCTGAAGATCGTGGTTGATTGCGCAAATGGCGCCACCTACCACATTGCACCGCCGGTTCTCGAGGAACTGGGCGCGCAGGTAACCGTCATCGGCGCCGAACCGGACGGCTTTAACATCAACAAGAATATCGGTTCCACCCATCCGGAAGCGTTGCAGCAGGCGGTGCTTCAGCACCAAGCCGATGTAGGCATCGCCCTGGATGGCGACGGTGATCGCCTTATCATGGTGGATCACACCGGCGCCACGGTAGATGGCGATGGCATTCTTTACATCATCGCAAGATCCCGTTTGGCGCAACCCAATGGCCTCAACGGCCCGGTGGTGGGCACGACCATGAGTAACCTGGGGCTGGAACTGGCCTTGAAGGAACTGGGCGTGGAACTGAAACGTACGGATGTGGGCGACCGTTACATCCTTGCTGCGCTGGACTCGAACAAGTGGACGCTCGGCGGCGAACCCTCCGGACACATCATCTGCCGGGACCGTACCTCCACCGGCGATGGCATCGTTGCCGCATTGCAGGTGTTGGCATCTATGGTCATGGACGAATCCAATCTGCGTGACCTGAGCATGGGGATGCAGCGCCTGCCCCAGATTCTCGTGAATGTGGATCTGGGGAAGGCCGAACCCAAAGCCGTTATGGAAAACGATCGGGTGAAAAAATCCGTAAAGGCGGCAGAAAAGACCCTGAACAAGGACGGGCGCGTGTTGCTGCGCCCCTCCGGTACCGAGCCCCTGATTCGTGTCATGGTGGAAGGCAAAAATGCGCCCCTGGTCACGCAACTGGCCAATGAGATTGCGGATACCGTCAGGAAAGTTACCGCAACTGACTGAGCGGTAACAAGGCGGTTTGAAAAATACCGGCCTTCACCGAATTGCAGAAGGTATCAGGATTTATTCCGTCAGCGCATTCCGCTGCAAACTGAAGCAGAAGCTGACTGTTTGGTCTTCCGGACGGTATTCCATACGGGTTCGGCCATTGTGGAATTCGGCAATGAGTTTGACCAGATACAGCCCCAGACCCAGGTGCGGCTGTTCCTGCTTGTGTTCCCGCAGGGATACCATGGACTGAAAGAGGTTCATGTTGTCCGGCGGTGCTGGCCCCTGGTTGCCTACGCAGATGGACACCTGCTGCCCCTCCTGTACAAGCTGCAGGGAGATGGGGGTTCCCGGCAGGTGAAAGTCCAGGGCATTGTCCAGCAGTTTTTCCAGTGCCTGGTGAATCAGCTCCGGGGCGCCGGATACCCTGCAAGATGTGCAGGGCGCCAGCTTGAATTTTTCGTCGGGGTGAATGCTGGCGTAATTGTCCAGGCTGAATTCGAGCAGTGCGCACAGGTCGAATTCCTGAACCTCCACCTGTTCCAGCGCCTTTTCCAGCCGCGTTGCTTCCTGCAATTGCCGCAGGATCAGCTCCAGCCTGTCCACGCCGTTCAGCGCCCGTTGCAAATACACCTGCTTTTCGCTGGCGTTGTTTACCTGCGCGCT